>JBHLQS010000053.1:0-16152 GCA_048883405.1 Candidatus Thorarchaeota archaeon | reverse complement strand
GTCCCATTCTCGTTGCTGCCACATCTGGAGAAGATGGTCCTGTCTTGGGACCCTTCCTCTGATATCAAAATCGCCAGACGTTGCCTTAATCCTTAACCTGTTCTTCCGAGCCTCGAAGGTTTCAACCATATGGAGGGGAAACATGTACATCTTCTTCTTCCTATCATCAAAGATGTAGAGGCGATAGTTGGTAAGAATGAATGCGTCTGGCCAATAGGTGAATACCGCCTCTCCTCTCAGCCATGCAAACGTTGAGTAGAAATGTCTTGAGAACCTTCGGTGATAGCCGATAGTGGTCCATCGATTATATGGATGATCAGGGTGAACAAATGGAACACCACAGACCTCACAGAGCTTTCTCTGATCACCTGCATTTAGCCCCTCAAACTCTCTTAGCCCCAATGCACCACGCAGTTCTTCTCTACGACACATTGCTCCCATAACGTTGATTATTCCATTCACAACCTTGAACATGGCGGATCTCGGTGTGAGTTTATACTCCTTGATAATGTGCAGTGGGACACTGACCGTTGTGTTAGAGCCTCTATCGAATTGAGCTAGTCTATAGTTGCTAACTATTGACTCTGCAGCCTGGCATACAACACGCTCTCCTTCAATTGGAATATAGACCGGAGCGGACATGGGGACAATCACCTATCAGACGAAACATCTATGCGATGTTAAAAAGGTTCACCGTATAAGGATTTATGCGCCGCCAGAACTGACTAAGTTCTAGGTATCACTATATAGAGCACATCTTCGTAGGCAAGTATCCCAAATCCACTTGGATTCTCAAGTTTGACATAGTCATCATGTACTTCCAGGACTCGAACATTCAAGATCTTCGCCAGTGTGTCTTTCTGTGTATATCGCAAATACACAGTGAATGTCTGCTGAGTTTCATTGAGATCCATGAATATCTCCTTCCAGTTTGGCATGGCAATTTCTCCAGTGGATGCAGTTCATCATGTCAGCCATTTAACACTTGCCACCTGTGCCATACTTCATTGCAAGGCTTCTAATGAACGAGGCTCAAGGCCAATCCCTCGAAACAGTTTCTGTATGGTCTCCTCCGTCCCACTCCCACTATGCCTGAAAAGATGAGTACCACATTTCGCCCTGCAGTCAGACGAACCAAATCCTTTCGGCCCTGCGATGAACTTCTCATGCTGTTTTAGGATGCTGGCAATCTCGCATTCCCTCTTACTCTCAGACTCCGACCAAATCACCTGCTTGGGTGGGCCTGTGACCTTCAGTAGCAGATCAATGTGCCAGTGAGGCTTTTTCTCACTGGAAACATGCCTTCGAATACGATGTTCAAGGCTGGTTGACGCACTCCCAAATGCTGAGCCAATATAGACCCACTTACCAGATTCGAACTTCTGTGGTCCAATCGCACCGATTATTACCTCTATGTCATTTGGAATGGAGATGATGAGTGCATAGACACCTTTCATTCAATAGCGTCCTCAATTGGTTTGTTTCGTTAGCAAGAGTTTTAGCTCGGCAGTTGATAAGCATCACTGACTTACGATATCATCATAAGGATTGGTCATTTACCAAAAGCATAGCGATGGCGGCCTCAGAGATAATCCCGGGAGTCTACATGATTAGAGGTAAGTTCGCCGATGAGTTCGGCTTCATCTCATCCTACATAGTGGTGAGTGGGGAAAGTGTACTAGTCATCGATCCTGGCACTGCTGGAGACCCTGGAGATAAAACTATTGAATTGATACGGAATCTTGGTCTTGGCTCAGGTGATGTTGTGGGAATTCTCTGTACACATGGGCATCCGGACCATGTGGGAGGAGCATATAGATTGAAGAAGAAGACTGGTGCTCCTGTACTAATTGGAGCGGATGATGCTCTTATTCTTGAGGATCCTCAGCTCTTTCTAAAGGAGCGAATGTTTCTTGATGTTGCAGAGCGCATGACAATGAAGGTTGACAGAGGGCCTCTTCGTGTGAACTACAAAGGTGTCGAACCTTTCAGAAAACTTCGCGATGGTGACACAGTAAATGTTGGAGATATCACCCTACATGTCATTCATACTGGTGGTCATAGTGCAGGTCATTGCGTATTTCATGATAGAGCAAATAAGATTCTTTTCACAGGAGATGAGGCTAGCAACTTCCCAAATGATCCCAGAAAGTTCTACATTGACCTGAGTGGAAGTATGGCTGCACGAAGCAGCGCGATTTCTTCCATGAAGGCGCTTGACGCTGACTATCTACTTCCTGGTCATGACATTCCTCATCTCTTTGAGGATGTCCGATTGTTGCTTGAGCAAGTTGGAGATGGTATCACCCATTTCCAGGACAGCATCTTGCATCATCTCGAAGCCCGAGATGAAGCAGATGTGGAACAACTTGTCTTCGACATAAGAGAGTCGCGTAGCATACCCATTCCGCAGACCTACGAATTCCTGCTAGTTACAACAATAACGGTTGTATTGCAGGGACTCCAAAGGGCTGGATTGGTAAGAGTCGATGACAGAGGAGTTTGGACTCGGATTTAGACTTGAGGCCATTCGAGCTACATTCAATAATTAGCCTTGCAGTATCCTCTCATTCTATCCTAGATATTTCGATTCAGCACTAGGCGGTTTTAAGATGAGTCGTACGGAAAAGAAAGTCGACACTCCGAGCACAGTGGAGGCCATTAGAATGGCATCTGCTTCAGTTCTTGGCACCACCACGAATCTTGGCTATCCTCTAGGAAGTGCCGTGGGTTCAGGGAGCATGATGGAGGAGAACTCGGATGCGGTAGCGATGAATATCGCCCCTCTTGTTTTCGCGATACGTGATGCCCTCCGGGACGCTGAAGGTTTCGAACTTCTATCACTCGAGTGGGACTTGGAACGAAAACCAGGTCCTGGAGTTCTTCCTGAACAGCTTGTCGTAGCCGGAGGTACTTCCGAAGGTATTGGATCTCACGTTGTCATTCTAAGCTGGGAAAAGGGAGCAGTTGATCCATTCAAGATTGACGAACACATGCAGACTCTGTCCAAGAAGATGTCCGATATAGAGAGTGCAGTCATCAGCAATGGAATGAGCTATGAAATTCATGGCCTACCTGTACTCCGAAGGTTCAATGACCGCCTAAATCGTGTCATCTTCGTCGAGATGCTGGATAGACGCTTTCAAGCATCATGGGACTCTCTTCAGCTCAAACCTGAGCATGTGGACAAAGAGATTGAAGTGACCATGAACATCCGGGAAGATTTCACACTTCTTCCGCCCGGGATAAAGGTCATGGACCGGACTCTTCTCGAATTCTTCCTTCCAAGGGAGAGCGAAGACGCCGTTCTCGGGCATTTCAAGCATAGATTACTCACACCACGCGGTCTCGATGCAATTGCCGTCAAGGTGCCAGAGGCTGGACGTGCAATCCTTAGCGAGCTGAACATGTACGCCTATAGTCAAGAAGAAGTCGATATCGCGAAAGTCATGACTACGAAGTTCACGGAATTTCTTGGCAAGAGTGAGGTGCCACTCCGTGATTTGCACTCATTCAAGAGGGAGTTAGATGAGTTTGTTTCATTGGTCACCGAATCTGTTGAATCTTTTGAGAAGATAACAGAGCAGCATGTCACATCAGGAAAGACCCTCTCTTTGCCTGACCATGAGACGGAAATATTGAATCAAATTGACATGCATACTGACTTATTCGTTGGATTCAGAAAGAACATGGCACAGGCACTTGCAGAGGAGATGGTGAAATCTGCACAGCGCAGCTTCTATGATTTTCCAGAAGTACGAGCATGGAGGCTTAGCAGTAATGTGTCATACTATAACCTCTATGCGAAGCGCGCAACGCGATATTTCTCAGATGCAATGAATCAATTTCTGGTTGTTACCGCCGCCCGCCAGGCCTTCATGACAGCCTTAAACAGATTCCAAGATGATATGAAATCATCTACAACTGAAGCTATTGATAAGATGCTATTCGAGAAGTTCTATGTCGAACTGCATTCTCAAATGAATGCCATTTTCGACAAAGTGTCCTACGAAGGCTCAGTTTACAGTAACTTAGACGAGATTCTGGCAATAATAAACAAGGACATGCTCGAGGCTTTTGATCGCATTGAAATATGGGATCTTCTCGGATTCGGCGATGTAGCTGAAATCGCGAAATCGGAGATTGCCACCAAGTATGCAGACGAGTCAGAAGCCTCTGAGATTTCTCAGGATGGGCGGGCTATCCTGGCCATATTGGAATCCTTCGAGGACCTTGTGCTGAATATCATTCCCAATGTTGCAGATACTCTGCTTTCAAAGACCCTGACAAGAAAGGTCATTGACAAAGTCCTTGATGAAGGCGCAGACTTGACTAAGGAACTCGGCGAGTTCATTGAAAGCATGACCCAAAAGCCTAATGAGTGGAAAGATGAGGCTCGGCTGTGGATCAGAGGATATTTAGAAACCATCGAGCCGCAGATGAAAACGCCTGAGAAATTCTTGGCACTACTTAGATATGTGCATAACAAAGTTGGTTTGGGGTCATCTGCACAGGCCATTGTAGACAAGGTCACCTTTGAAGCCAACCAGCAGGAGAAAGCATACCAGCTGATTGTAGAAGATTGGGAACGGACTTGTGAACGTATTGAGTCGGAAAATCAACCCATTCGCGAGAATAACAGGAAACGTGCAGAGGCCATTGCTCTAGCTGAATCTCAGTACAATGAGGAGAAAGCCCACTATGAGATCGAGATGGAGAAGTATCACAGAGCTTTGGAAGCCGCAAAGGCATTGGCTGAGGAAGTGCCTCCTCCATCACTCGACGAAACTTCCCCGGCTGCTATTGAGCCTATTCCATTACCTACAGAGCCGAAGCGTCCGCAATCACTCGATGTACGAATCGTAGAGGTGAACAATCAATTTCCCGAAATGGAAGAAACACCAGTTCCTGAAAAGCCTCCACCACCCCCTGAAATGCAGCATTATCTTGACCTCCGCGACCTACTAACTCAGAAACTAGATAGTATGGATGTTGCTCAAGAGAAAATGGAGCAAGTCTTTGCAGAGAGTCTGAAACAAATGCTCACGGAGGCATCAGCAGTGTCAGCCGAATTGACAGTCGGGATTGGAGAAGACTTCCTGGAGTACTTACGCAATACAGAGATTCGGAGCTTAGGCAAATTGCTTCCGCGTGCCACCAGAGCATATCTAAGAGATCCCAAGAGTCCGGAAATCATCTATCTAGTGACATACAAACAAAGAGGCAATGAACTCACTGTGACTGTTGGCGACACTCACTTTCGCCACGTTGGAGGTGTCTGATATGTCAAGTTCTTGGATCATTAAGACACGTCAGATGAGTGAGGCAGGGAAAGAACTCATCCTTCGTGAGGCTCTAGCAACTCATCTACGAAGCACAAGAGCTCGACAGATATTCAATGAAATGAGTCCTGAACCTCGACCTCTGGATGAAGTCTTGGCAGCCTTTGCATCATTCTATTTACAGAGCTATCAAGGAGTCCGTTTGCATACTATTGAAGATGCTCAGAATCTCAGCATTGAGGAACAGGAGAAGATTGGTGCAGAAACAAGGGTTCAGCTGGAAAATGAAGTTCGCCTACTCCTTGGATCTAAGCAACGTGAAGAAGTTGCAGTGGAGAAATTACTTGGTCAATTCGTTTTGCGCTTTTGCGATGAACTTGGTGGCAGAAACCCTGCTGATGATGAAACCCTCACAAAGACCGAGGATCTCATTAAGGAATATCTGGGAATGATCCCAGCTGAATTCTCAAAAAACCATGATGTTGACTTACTCAATCAATTGACGAAATATGATTCGAATCTGAGAGAAGAGCTGTATGCCAAAGCGTCTGGTCTCAAAGAAACAGCTATGTCTCTACGAGAGGAGGTCCTCCGAGAGCATGATGCAGAAGTCATTGAGATTACGGTTCTGAAGGAAGGCCTGAAGCGGATCTGGGGCGAGTCACGCTATGCCAGTGCGCATATTGCTGAGTCTATGACATATCCAGCTACATTGGGCGATATCGCAAAGGATGTGGCAAATAGATACTGCAGACCAGCTGATGAACTGGCTACCATAAAGCGTGCGCATGAGATACGCCTAAACTTTCTGACGGCGGTTGAAACACAATTCAAAAGCCCTACCACACTTGATGAATACGAGAAGCAGCTTGTCGATAAGGTATCTGAGGATGTCGCATCAGCAATTGAAGCCAATCCAGCACAGGCTTTCGACCTGCTCTCCTATCTCTTAGGAATACCCTCCACGGACATCGCTGCAGCATTAAGGCGCAAGGGCCTGTCTGACCCATCAGATTTGATGAAGGGCTTTAGAATTGTGGAGGACGCAAAGTCTGAGGAAACTGAAGCAGAGGGTCTTGGTATCAGCGAGGTAGAGATGGATTACTTGGAACGATCGCTCAAGGCAATAGACAAGCTCGAGAACATTTTGGAGCGACCGGTCAAAGGTGCATTGAAGGCTCAGGGTCTCAGGGCATCGGAGCTTGATAAATTCACGATTGAAACTTTGGCAAAGGACCGGGATTCCCTCATTGGTTTTGAGGTCACAGTTTTGGAGGCTCTTAAGCAGAAAACCAGAGTCCCCTCGCCAGAGGATGTGGAGAGACTTCTTGAGGCGCGTGAAAAAGTGAAGCAAGGCGCACTAAGTTCTATTGGCGTGTCCTCATCATCTGATATAGTTCGACATCGTCGCCATGGCGAAACCATCTCGGCTCTCAAATTTGATCTGGTATGGCACCTCACCTCAGGTATCCTTACAAATCTCTCACGTGTGGTTGAAACATATATCCGTTCCAAACAGGATCTCCTGCGCATCAAGGCTCTTCTCAAAAGCATCTATGAGAGTCCTGAAACTGACCTGCAGGCGCTTCGAGAAGAAATCCTCATCGATTTGGCCTCTAAGAGAATCTATGAACTGAAGACGGTCTATCCTGACCTGCAAGCGCCAGATATCACTTCATGGATGCATGCTCGGCTTTCCACCAAGGACATGACTGCTGCGAAAGCAGAGATTGATAGCACGCCAAGTCCTGTCTTCCAAGGTGTCATCGATACTGAGCTCGTGACAGACCAGCTGGACTTTGACAACTATGCAATTGCGTATGATATCATGCATCGATTCCTTAGAACTGAACGTAGAAAGAAGCTTGCAAAGGAGGAATTAGCCATCGAAGCCAAGCTCGAGGAACAGAAGGTAGCCGAGAGCAAGAGGGCCTCACTTGATGTCTTGACTTGGATATATACAAGGAGTCAGACGGTGTTTAGAGCAATTGGGAGAGTAGGTGTCAAGGGTCTTGAGTGGAATGCAAATGATGATTCGAAATGCACTAATCTCTTGTCATTCTATATCCGTACAAGCAGAGGTCGAAAGATATGTTCGGTCTGTGGTGAAACACCCCCTGATAATAAGTGCCCGACTCACAAAGCAACCAATATGATTCCAAGCAACGATACAGAGAACCTAGCTGTATTTGTGATGAGGGCTATCACAGACATCAAACAGGGTCTCGTAGGTCCAACAGCCAAACCCGTGACGCTGACAGAAGCAAGGTCCATAGTAGACCGGGAGATTAGGACTCTACGTCGAAACGGTAAGATAACAGGAAAGACAAATCTGAAGCAATTGATGCCAGGCGATATTAATTATGTAATCGGCCCTGCTATTGCTCGGGTCATTGGAAAATACTTCAATGAATCATTGAATTACGCCGCTAGAAGAGTGAATCTAGCCTAGAGCCTTCCGGTGATGTTTTCTGTTATCCATTTCAAATAGTCCTGAGACCCTCCTTGTATTGGGATGCTAATGAACTCTGGTACATCATAGGAGTGATGGGCTCTCAGCTCATTCCAGAGGCTTTCTTGAAAAGTACGTTCGGTCTTGATGAACAGAATGCTTTCCTCATCATCGACAACCTTGCCCTTCCATCTGTAGATGCTCCTGATTGAAGGGACAATGTTCACGCAAGCACAAACCCTCGCCTCTACGAGTCGTTTTGCCAGAGCGGTAGCGTCGCTATTTGGACAAGTAGTGATCGCCAAAATGTACTCTGTCATAGTTACTCCTTAGCTTTACCAAGCCATAAATCATATGTAATATCTGCTCGAGCTATAAACGAATGTTATTATCTTGAAAATCCCAATTACAAGCGGTCTGTAAAATGAGTTTGGGATTCTCCCGAAGAGTTGCTTCGGGTCTACTTGCCACAACCATGCTGGCACCATATTTCATTATTGAGGAGAATCTGCTTGGTGGAGCAATCCTCAGGATTGTAGCACCTCTGTGGTCACTTGTATCCTATTCCGGTGCGTCCTATGTCTTCGAGTTTCCACTAGGACCCACCATAGACTACCTCCCATTCTGGGGAATGGGGCTCATAGTGTCTGGTATTACTCTCCTCTCATTAACTAGAGAGGATCTGACCAAGATGGGATACGCCATTGTGATATCCATTCTATTGCTGATGCAACTCGCATATTTCA
Source organism: Candidatus Thorarchaeota archaeon (assembly GCA_048883405.1). Lineage (GTDB taxonomy): Archaea > Asgardarchaeota > Thorarchaeia > Thorarchaeales > Thorarchaeaceae > SMTZ1-83. The sequence goes on along the minus strand of JBHLQS010000053.1, from coordinate 7,672 downwards.
TTCTCATAGGTTACTTCACCGCCAGTGGCCCTCCTATCCTAATCACTCCCATACCATTAGTTGCCATATTGGCGCTCTCCTTGACACCAGTCATAATCAGAGCACCAACATCCTCCTGGGAAGCAAAGTCTCCTTCATGACATATTCAAGATATGGCTTCATTTTGTAACCCCTAGTTTATATGCGAGATTCAAGCCACGCATCATTCAAGGGTGAAACTGTTGGGCAAGAGATTCGTTCCACAAGGAGTAATGCCTGCGCTGGTCACGCCGTTTACAAAGGATGGAGATATCCTCGAAGAAGGATTCAAACAGGTGATTGATTTCACAATAGGAAAAGGCGTCACCGGGGTTGTACCAGCTGGAACAACTGGTGAGTTCTCCTATCTTAGGACTGAGGAACGGAAGAAGCTTCTCAAGCTTGCTATAGAGTATGTTGATGGAAGAGTGCCTGTCATTGCTGGTACAGGCCAGAATAGCACCAGAGCCACTGTAGCGCTTACTCAGTATGCGGCTGATATTGGCTGTGATGCCGCACTGATTATATCTCCCTACTATCTACGGCCTGCTGACAAGGGATACTATGACCATTATGCTGAAGTTGCCAGAAAAGCAGATTTGCCCGTAATAATGTACAACATTCCCCAATGTACATTGGGTGTCCTCAACTCAAATGTTGTTGAGGATTTGGCCGAGCTTGATAATATAGTTGGAATCAAAGATAGCGGTGGAAATATCGGACACACGGTTGAACTGATCCAGAAATTGAAGGGGAAAATTCCTGTACTAATTGGACACGATGAATGCTTCCTTTCCGCCATTGCAGCCGGTGCAAGTGCTGCGATTATGGCTTCTGCGAACATAATCCCCCACATCTGGCTTGAAATCATGGAGTCTATGAAATCAGGTGATTATGCGAAGGCTGCTCAACTGCAACAGAATGCGCAGACGCTTGCAAGGATAGTCACAAGGAACGGAGGTGGACCACCAGTGAAAGCCGCCCTCAAAATGATGGGGATCAAAGCAGGACGGAGTAGGATGCCACTTGACTCTGGTGGGACATTGACACTAGAACTCAAAGAGGAAATTCGTCTAGAACTTGAGAAGCTGGGAGTGATTGAGTCTCTTGAACATCCATCAGCGAAGATGATGGAAATCAAAAGCATCCTTAGTGAAATGGATATCCCCATTGAAGTTGAAGGGATTACATTCGGTTCCGGATCAAATGATAAAGCCACTGCTAGTATTCTATCGGGTTCTAAGAAAGGGTCTGTTGGGAAGGCATTTGTGAAGTTATTGACAACGCCTCAAATTGGTCGAGAAGCCCTTACAGTAATTCTGGAACCAAACCTCCCGGTTAAACCATCCAGTCTGATGTTTCCGATTAGCAAGATTGAATCGATGAGACAAGCCTCTCTCTTTTATGGTCCAGTTCAAGCTGGAGCCGCGCGTGCAGTAGCTGATCATCTTGAGAAGAAACTCATCCCGGAAGAGGCACTAGCTAATGATGTACTTCTTATGGCATTGGATATCGACATGAATACACGAGATCGAAGGGAGATAAGAGCTGCGACTGAAAATGCCGTGAAAGCGGCCTTAGGTCAATTATGGTGCTGAGTATTATGACAAGTCCAAGCTACAGATTCAAAGGCGTATATCCGGCTTTAGTCACTCCTTTCGATGAGAATGGCGTTAATGAAGCACAGTATCGTGCCTTGATCGACTACACGATTAGAAAAGGTGCCACTGGTATCGTTCCCTGTGGCACTACTGGCGAATTCACTAGTATGAGAATGGAAGAGAAGATAGAAGCCATTGGAATTGCTTGTGAAGCAGCTGGCGGTCAGGTGCCAGTTGTCGCCGGGACTGGAGCCGCCTACACAAATGACGTGATCAAGCTGACACGAAGAGCCGCTGAGTTTGGAGCTTCTGCAGCATTGGTTGTTACACCCTATTTCCTAAAGCCTTCAACTAAGGAGATATACGAGCACTTCGAGAAAATCGCGAATTCTTCAGAGATTCCAATTATCGTATACAATATTCCTCAGGCAACTGGAGTTATGTTGGATTGGTGGGTAATCGATGGATTGCGGGAGATTGACAACATCATCGGTCTCAAGGACTCAAGCGGGAATCTCGTTCACTTGACTACTGTTCTTGTTCGCAAGCCAGAGGAGTTTCAGGTTATGGTGGGACATGATGAAGTGGCTCTACCAGCACTTGCTTCTGGATGTGATGGCGCAATCCTAGCTAGCGCGAATATCTTTCCGGATCGATATCTAAAGATGCAGGCTGCCTTGGCTACTGGTGACCTCAAAGCAGCTCTGATAATACAGAGAAGTATACAGAAGACTGTAAGGATTTTTGTTAATCGAGGTGGAGGTTTGGCTATTAAGGCAGCACTGAACATGATGTGCATTCCTGTGGGACAGGCTCGTCGCCCTCTACAGGAGAGCGATTCGCTAAGCTATGAAGACATAGATGAGCTCAGGACTTGCCTTGAGGACCTTCAGCTAATTCCACGCGGGCCAGTGACATTCAAGATGGGTGACCGCGAACTCTTTGCTGAAAGCTATCCAAAGGCAGCAGGTCTAGTACCAGATGTCGTTGAAGATTTGACATTGCTACACGGTGAAGCATTGGCAGGCGAAGGTCAAGAAGTAGCACATGTTGACTTAGTTATGGGAGTCAGAGATGGACCGCTCAGTACTGCATTGGAGAATGCTGGAAAGATTGTCGAAGGTGTCCATTCATCAAACATCATCAAGGACCTAGAACCCCTTACAGTGTTTGCACCAACTGTGACCATAACAAGCGAGCCGCAGAAGAAGATGGTCATGGAAGTCGCTCAGAGAGCCGTAGCCGATGCTGTTAAGCGCACGGTTACAGATGGAATAATCCCTGAGGAACTCATTCCGGACCTTGTCATCGCAGCTAATACCTTTGTGCATCCAAATGCTGTTAATCCAAAGAGAGTACACATAAACAACTTCCGAGCTGTTCGCTTTGCAATTCGAAGAGCAATTGAGGGGCGGCAAACCGTGGATGAGATTATTCAGCGTAAGGACTCTGCTCGCCATCCATTTGCATATAATCCTTGAAAGATCTAGCTACGGTTCAGCAAAGGAGTTAATAATGGGTTATCCCCCATAGGCTGCACCGTTCCATCCCCAGAATTCACTACACAATGAAGCAATGGCGGAATACAAATGGAGAAGGATTACTCCGAAGACCTGCAGAGAATCCTGCGTGACATGGACAGTCCAAACCTATACACACTGATTAATGAGAATGAAGAGATTCTTGTTGAGGTTGAATCAAGATTCATAGCTATATCTCGACGAAATGGGAATCTCTATACAAAGCTTCTATCATCAGAGAAGCGCCTAAAGGAATCACGATAAACAGATTGGCCGAATGTTAAGTCTGTGTAGTTAAGGGTATTACTTCTGTAGGGCCTTCTCCGAATGTCGAAGATTCACTGCATCTTCCCCTCGGGAAACGGCTTCTAGCTTAAGTTCTAGAAGGTTCTGCGGGATTGAAGATGCAAATCTCGGTTATATACTTGATTTCCTAGGATAGGAGTAAGTCTTGCATCCCTATCAGGCTGCCGCGACCACCACATCCATCCGTCGGAGTTCCAAAAATGGCTGAGACCTGTGTAATAAACATCCGCGACTTACCAGGACGGAAATTGCGAAAACGGGTCCGTGTATTTTTGCAAGGGGAATCAGTATCGGTTGAAGATGTAGAGGGACAATCTTACGGAGTTACTCTTCAGCGGAATAAGCTTTTGATCAGTCCTGTGACGGGGAACTAAAACCAGCCGATACTTGGTCTCAGCCTACACTTCTTCTCTCAGAGCGAGTGGCAGATCTCAGCATGCTCTTGGGTCGTCATCGCGATAGCTCAGACAGGGGTAACCGCCTCATCGAACTGCCGGCTATACTTTGATGGCGCTCCTTAAGAAGCTGCTTTCAGCATTCAGGAATCTTCTTAGCCAAAACGGTATTGCTCGAAACAGGTGGTCCAATGACTAACAGAAGCCGACTGATTTCATTGACGCAAGACCTAGTTGCTGTCAACTCTGAAAACCCTCCTGGTGGTGAAGCAGAAGTTGCACGCATTCTTCAAGCTCACATGGAAGACCATGGCATTTCCTGTGTTTCCATCGGGCCTAGAAACAGGCCTAACCTGTTGTTCTCAACCGTACAAGGTGAAACCGGCCCACTCGTCATTCATGGGCATATGGATACGGTTCCTGTTGGTCCAAGAGACTCCTGGACGCATGACCCATTTGGAGGGGAGGTCGTTGATGGTCTGCTTTTCGGAAGGGGTGCTGCAGACATGAAGGGGCCTGTGGCAGCACTTGCTGAAGCAATGATCCAATACAATGATGAAGGGCATATGACACCTCTGCTCATGCTAACTACCTCGGGGGAAGAGAGTGGCTTTACGGGTGCTGAAGAAGTCGCTAGGAGCGGACGCTTGAATGGAGTCCAATATGGCGTTTGTGCAGAACCGAGTTCTCTCAATGTTCTTGTGGGAGAAAAGGGAATCTTCTGGTCTCGCGTCGTGTCTGAAGGAAAATCCGCTCATGGCTCACGACCCGAAGAAGGAATCAATGCAATTGAACTGTGTATTCAAGCTCTCGGAATCCTCACAGGGACTGAGTACAATTATGAAACCGACTCTCTTCTAGGAACTCAGACAATAGGCATTGGTCTCATAAATGGAGGTGTCAAGGTGAATGTGGTCCCAGATACCTGTGAAGCGTTTCTCGATATGCGAATTGTCAAGGGTCAGACTCCTGAATCTCTTCTTGCTGAGATGAATGATCGACTCACAGAGGCAGGCCTTTCAGATCAGGTCGGTGTAGAACTTGTCCATGGAGCTCCCGCAACTATCACGCCTTTTGATTCGGAGATTGTTTCAGTCAGCATCGATGCAGTCAGACGTATCACTGGAATTGAGCCAAGCCCTACTGCCGCCACATATGGAACAGACTGCTCTGTTCTTCAGCCCAAGATAGGCGTCATTAATGTAATATGTGGACCCGGTTCAGTTGAGCAAGCCCATCAACCTGACGAATTCATAAACATAGAACAATTATCTCAGTCTGTTGATGTCTATTTAGAAATCGCACGGCATTTTTCAAAGACCTAATGCTGTTCATCTTGCATAGGAGAAACCTTAAAGTTGACCTTTGGCAGTGGAGCCATTTAGAAGGCCATCCTCCTAGGTGGGGCGTCTATTCATGCAAATCGACGTGATTCTCAACCAATTGACTGAACTCGTTATGGACCCGATGTTCCTGTTGCTTGTACTGTTTTTCATCATCATAGGTGTAGTGATATTCGCTATAAGGCGAAGGGGCGGTCCATCTAGGTCTCCTGCTGTAGGGAAAATACAGAGGATGCTTGGTGACGTAGAAAAAGAGCGCACTGTTAGAGCTCCTGAGGTGAAATCACGAGAAACCATAGTCACAGAGATGTTCGAGAGTGAAATGAAATCGGTAGGACTTCAACCCTCAACTGAATCAGGATATATCCCTGTTTCTTACACCCCCCTTGCCCGCTTCCTAGCTGAACGAGGTATTGCCAACGACATTGCATCCGCAATATCTGTTGGGCTCAAGGAAGAGCAAACCGAGGAGGACGTTCGAAACATCATAGACGCTGCTGCAGCAACTCCGGACATTGACCTTACTCCTGAAGAAATCAAGAAAGCGCAAGATCTTGCTGTGGAAGAATGGAATAGGGTTAGGAAGTTGAGTGGGACTTGAGGCTATTCTGATGACTGAGCTATTATACATGAGAGATAATTATCTGCGAGAATTTGATGCAGTCGTCCAGAAGGTTGGAGAGGACTATCTTGTGTTGAACCAGACTGCATTCTATTATCTAGGAGGAGGACAAAGCAGTGATCTTGGAAGTCTCTCTTTTGAAGGAACATCCCTGATGATACACGAAGTCAGGAAGGCTGAAGGGGAAATTCGTCATTACACTAGAGACTCCATTCCGTTCGGAATTGGTACTAACGTTCATGGAGAGCTAGATTGGGACTCCAGATACAAATGTATGCGTTTTCATACTGCACAGCATCTTCTGTCTCGATACTTACAACTGGAATATGGCCTCACTACTGTCGGAAACATGATAACACCCGAACGGAGTAGAGCTGATTTCACACCTCTGCAATCCTTTGATGATGCTATGAAGCGCGAGGTGGAAGCAGGAGTCAATGCCCTTTTTGCTAAGGAAATGGATGTTGAAACCAAAATTATGCCCCGTGCTGAAGCAATCACATTCCTTAACGAGCGCGGATATCAGACCCGCTATCTCGAAATGGTTCCAGAAAGCGTTACTGATTTCAGGGTTCTCATTATCGGAGATTATGATGCTGCTTCATGCGCCGGTACTCATATTGCAAATACCCGTGAGATAGGCACCATTAAGATAGGAAAAAGCAAGAATGTCGGTGCGGGGAAACAGAGAATATACTTCTCCCTTGAACCTCCATAGGCATAGCTACCAACCAACAGTTTTATGCTAAGTTGCATCATCAAAGGATGTGGTTGTATCCATGAAAGCACTCGTTCTGACAGCTGGTCAAGGGCTCAGACTACGGCCTCTCACCTTGAGCAGGTCAAAGACAATGCTTATGATAGCAGGAAGGCCGGTTCTACAATATATCATTGACAGTTTGAAAGACAATGGCATACGCGATATTGTGATTGTCGTGGGACATGGTCGGGAGCAACTAATCGATCATTTCCAGATGGGTGGCGATCAAGGAGTCAGAATTCGATATGTCATTCAGCACGAGCAAAAAGGTGTGGAACATGCAATTCTCCAGGCAAGAGATGAACTTGAGGGAGAAGAGGAATTTCTCCTAGTGAATGGAGATGTTCTTGTTGAGTCCGAGATGGTTGAACGCACTCTATCGAATCATAGCTCTGCGAGTTCCGATATCACCATGCTTGTGACGCTCGTTTCAAATCCTGAGCAATTTGGAACGGTGAAGATGGGGAAACAGGGAGCTGTGGAGAAGCTAGTTGAGAAAGGTGGCCCAGATAGATATGTGAGCAATTATGCAGTTGCCGGAGTTTCTGTCCTCAAAGCTGATGTGATATCACTTCTAGAGAAGCATGAAACCATGGAACACACAGTTGCGAAGCTGATTGAAAAGGGCAGGACTGTTAATGCAGTTGTCTGGGAGAAGGAGTGGGCGGAATTCACATGGCCTTGGGATATTCTCAATGCCAACCGGATTGTAATGGATAGAGAATTGAAAGGTAAAGGCAGTTTCATTGCAGAATCTGCTGAAATACACAAGAATGTCGTTTTGGAGGGACCCGTCTTTATTGATGAAGGCAGCATCATTAGACCCGGAGCAACAATTCGAGGTCCGGTATACATCGGCAAGAATGTCTATGTGGGCAATAATTCGCTTGTGCGGGACTACTCCAGCCTGTGTGAAGGTGTACATCTTGGATATGCTGTCGAAATGAGGAACTCAATGGTCTTCGATAATGTGATGGTTGGAAGACTCACCTTTGTCGCAGATTCTATTATTGGCAGAGACTCGTGTATTGAGGCAGGAGCTCAGATGTGGAATTGGAGACCTGGTGGCAAATCAATCAAGCTGCAATTCGGTGATGAAGAGGTTGA
>JBHLQS010000052.1:0-16318 GCA_048883405.1 Candidatus Thorarchaeota archaeon | reverse complement strand
CTACGAACCAACTGAGAACCGTGCACGCCTGTTTCCCGATTCCCGTGCTGGATGGGTCGCCTACGGGGACACAGCAAGCGGAGAAGTTCTTGGAGTGATTTCAACGCTCAAGACAAAGTCAACCCTGTTTGGACTCAATATTGGTCGGGACGCTCAGAGGCTGATCACTCAAGAAACTGCAGGCTTGAAGCCAAATGAAAAGGCGACAGCTTCGACCTACTTTGTGATTGTGGAGGATGTTGAAGCCATACCTCTTCTCAAGAATCTGCCAAATGAAATTCAGTGATATTTTACTGTGAGGGCAGTCGCTTCGCCCGTGCGTTGCACTCCGCCGATTTCACCTCATCACCCGCTTCCAAGTAAAGCGATGAGGCAATCTGCCAAGTCCTTCTAGCCTCAGGCTCACACTCGAGCTTCTCTAGGCAAAGCGCCCGAAAATAGAGATGTTCCGGATTACTAGGATCTACAGAGAAGGCAGCATCAAAGTCGGATAGGGCCTCCTCATACCTTTCTTGATTGAAATATACAATGCCTCTACTGTGCGCCACTTCTGGTCTTTCTGAGGATAGAGCTAAGGCTGTGTTGAAGTACTCCAAAGCTGTGGATTCATCATTCATCAACAGCAGGACATTCCCGCTCTTCACCCAAGCATCTATGCATTCAGGATCAGCATTGATTGCCTTGGAATATGCATTCAACGCCTCTTTGTACGACCTCATCATCTTATGGACATCACCCTTGCGTATCCAGAGGCTAGGCTCATCGAACTTCACGGTTACAGCCTTGTCATAATAGAAGAGTGCTTGGTTGAAGTCTTTCTCTTTGATCGATACATCGCCAAGCAAAGCCATTGCATAGGGCTGTTCTGGGTCGACATGAAGGGCTCTCACAAGAGCATCCTCAGCCTCTTCCAGCTGGTCATTTTCATAGTAGATCGATCCCAGCTCCATGTATGCAGGAACGAATGTTTCTTCGCTCTCAATCGCTCTCTTGAACCAAGTTATAGCTCCTTCATTCTTCTCCCTTTTCTTGAAGTAGAGTCCCTTGGCCATGAGTGCTCTTGCGAATTTGGAATCCAATATGAGTGCCTTCTCAATGCTCTTCAGACTCTCTATATAATCGCCCAGCTCTACCTGGGCCAATCCCATGTAAGTCAGCGCTCGGATATTGCGCTTGTCAAAGGCTAGTGCGCTTCCGAAGCAGCTTACTGCATCACGATATTCACCGATGAGGTAGTACGCCATTCCCATGTGGATCCATGCATTAGGCTGTTTGCTGTCGAACCCAAGGCAAACCTCATAGTCCATTATGGCTTTGCCAAAGTCCCCTTCAGAGAGGTGTAGATCGGCAAGTCTACGTAGCACTCTAGGTATGCGTTTGTCTTCTTTCAAAGCTTCCAGCGCATTCTCAAGAAGGGTCTCCAACTCTGTGATATCCTTTCGGTATCGGGAGTGAAGAGCCCTGGGCCGGATGATCTCTGGGTCAATCTCCTCTGGAACACCCACTGCCATGAGTTTCTCGGTGATTAACCCGCATAGATCTTCCGACTGTTTTGCCATGGCTTCCCCACAGTCCTTTGGGTAAACGAGCGTAGGGACTCTTATCAACCTATGCAACTGTCCTTAGAGCACGTAGACATATGCATTGAGTGCTAACAGGAATATTGCCAGATAGTAGGTCGGCATGATATACAGCTCATGATGAGTTATCTTCTGACGAAAGGCATTGATTGCAATCAGTGAGTCTGACATTATGAAAAAGGCTGCGCCGATGACAGGGATGAACCCGAGTGGGTTGTTCGTTGTGAGCCATAGTAGTATAGACGTGCTCAGAGTTGCCGATATCAGATAGAAGTAGAAAGTCCCAGCTCGAAGAATAAGCGGAGGGGCCTCTGGACCTGCAGCCTGAAGCCACCTGACGAACAGAGTGACATAAACAACCATGACTGCAAAGCATGCAAGTGATACTGCATTCGGAAGAGTTGTCGGTCCTACGACGATGGCATGCCCGAGAAAGTTTGCACTGTACAATAGATGTGCGATGAGGAACATGCCTATCCCAGGAACCAGGCCAACCTCCATTGCTACATCTCCAAGCATGCAAAACACCAGAGCCGCTGCCAGCAGTAAATAGAACAGTGTTAGCGAGGCCGGAGTGAGCAAGACGTAAACAACGCTCATCAAAGCCGGAGCGAACTTGATCAATGTGGTCAGTGATGCCAGTTTCTTTTCTCCTTCAGCCGACCTGTCTTGGAGTATTGTCGAAACTATCGCGATGACCCAGAATGCTGGCGCATAGATGAGAAGCGACATGTCTTATCCTGGAGTCCATCCAGCCCTTAAGTCTGCTTGATTTTGGCCCAGCCTTTAGTGAACATCTCCCATCTATGCGTAAGATAGCACACTCTCTAAAAGGGAAGTCTAGGAGATTTGGCAATCCAAAGACTTCTGCCTGTCTATTGAGCAATCTAATCCCGGACTTCGATTGACACCAGGATCGAAGATAGGTCTAGGTTCTTGCGCCATCAAGGAAGTATATACCTGTGACTATGCCAGTTGCTATGAAGAACCAATACCACCAGTCAACTGCGATCAAAAGGGTCAAAAAGCCCACCGCACCAAAAGCTAAGAACACCAAGGCAGCAACAATGGAAAACGGACTGAATTCCTCGCGAAGCAACCATGCAGAAATCCCTGCAGTGATCCAGCCCACGTCTCTGAGTATTCTCCCGATGACAGCAACTTCGGGGGACCAAACAGGCAACAACGTGGTGTACGTCACCAAGTAGTACTGTAGGGGATTGGCGATAGCAAACACGATGATGCATATAGCACTGACTAGCGGAATGACATTCCCACTCTTTCGCCACAGTCCAATGAACCCTATACTGACTAGAATCAAAGCCAGGGTAAGTAACAGGAAGAACTGTGGTTCATCCCACGGGACATCATCCCATGTCCAGCCAAGCTCTGCTGGGATTTCTAGTAGTGCGATGAGAAAACCACCAATAGCACCGAGTACGAATGCAGCTCTAGTTGCATTACTCATCTAATCTCTCCTCCTTACAAAGGGACTTCTGATTGTTCAATCCCTTGCTCGATTCTTCTAGCGTACCTTCTAGAAAAATCTTTCATATCCTATACAAAAGGCAGAGGATTTGGAGATGATTTGGGATTCATCTGAGAGTACAACGACCAAGCAGGAAGCATCTGGTGCCTTCAGGATTTGGATGCCTCTAGCTCAGTCGAGTCCGATGAAAGCCAGTAAAGTTTGCTACCGGATTGAATGCTCACCTTAGGCTACTATCTTCACAGGCTTGAGGTTCACGATCCTGTGCTCACCCTCAACAGAGTCGTACTCGAGCATGCCGACCAGCTCTCCAGCTGCACCTGGCTGAAGCTCGAATTCCACCTCGACCACTGACAGGTCACCAGCCTCCACAGTGCCTGCAGCCACGCTCTGTATCGTTTCAGTGAGGTCTGGAATGCCTAACACCACTTGCACATTTCTCATGGGCTTTTCAGAGTCATTTCGCACGGCAACTCCGAACACCACCTTGCCGTCTCGAATCTTGTAGTCCACAACCACATCCATGCCAGGTTCCAGCCCCGGACTAGCCGGCTCAGCGGTGGTCACAAAGCCCTCGGGCTTGTGTGAGCGTTTCACTCGTCGGTAGACCACTACGGCAATCCCCGCAAACAGTACCAGGCCGGCTATCGGGACCACCCAGTGTACCCTTGGGTCGAAGTCCATCGAGTCGATGATGCCATCTTGATCTGAGTCTACTAGGAGCGGTGAAGTGCCGTAAATTGCCACTTCCTCGTAGTCCGTCCACCCATCTCCATCTGTGTCCTCATTGAACAAGTCCGTACCATATGTATGATACTCTTCGCCATCTGACAAGAGATCAGAGTCGGTATCATTTGAAAGAGGATTGCTCCCTAGCACTTTTGCCTCGAATCCGTCTAATAGCGAGTCATGATCTGTATCCGCAAGATTTGGATCTGTCATGTAAATGAACAATTCTTCGTAGTCCGTTAGGCTGTCATCATCATCATCAGGATCTAATGGGTTCGTGTGGTAGACCATCACTTCATCGAAATCTAGCACAGAATCATCATCTGTATCGTTCCTCAGGGGTGAGGTCATATACACGAATAGCTCCGCCTCGTCTCCCAACATATCCTGATCTGTATCATTTGAGAGCGGTGAGGTGTTGTAGATATAATACTCTGCTCCATCAAGCAGCGAATCTTGGTCGCTGTCCGGGTTCAATGGGTCTGTTCCTATTGTGATTTCTAGCCCGTCGTCGATATCGTCGTTGTCTGAGTCAGGATCACCAGGGTTAGTCCCAAGAGTTCTAAGCTCCTCCAAGTTTCCAAGAGTGTCACCATCGCTGTCATAGAGCGAATCGAGGACTCCATGCGTCATGTTGGTCGTCGGATCCGTGAGGGTCAGGACAACCTCTTCCCAATCACTCAATAGATCGAGATCTGTGTCATTCGAGAGAGGATCGGTTCCATAGTCCTCGACCTCTTCTCCATCTTCGAGGAGGTCAAGGTCAGTGTCTTTGCTCAGAGGATCTGTGAAATAGTCCTCCACCTCCTCTCGGTCATCAAGGGAATCCTGATCTGTATCGGCCTTCAATGGATTAGTACCAAGTAGTACTTCCTCCCCATTTGTGAGACCCTCACCATCCTCGTCGTCGTTGTAGTCCGATATGCCATCTCCATCGGAATCTCTATTCCTCGGGTCTGTCTTTGTGATGACGCACTCCTGGTAGTTGGTGAGAATGTCTCTGTCTTCGTCATCATCCCCGTCAATCTTGCCATCGCTGTCTGAGTCCTGAACCCTTGGATTCGTTAGCGTAAGTGTGAGCTCCTGCTTGTTTGTGAGCTTGTCATTATCCATGTCCCAGAGGGCATCAGAAACCCCATTTCCTTGAGTGCTGAACAATAGGGGGTCGGTGAGCGTCTTGTTGTTCTCTTGGAAATCGGTCAGCGAATCGCCGTCTGAATCTTTCTTCAGAGGGTTGGTGCCAATCGCTATCTCTTGGGCATCTTTGAGAAGATCAGAGTCGCTGTCTTCTTTCAGCGGGTCTGTATTGTAGACGAACAGCTCCTGTCCGTCGCTGAGCGAGTCGTCGTCTGTGTCGTAATCTAGCGGATTGGTCTCAAACACTTTGATCTCATCGTAGTCATTTGCCATGTCGTTATCTGTATCAGTGTCGTTGAGCAAGGTGTGCCATGTGAGAGCTTCCTCCCCGTCCTGCAAGAGATCTCCGTCTGTATCCTTTCTGTTTGGATTGCTTGAGTATCTGAATATCTCATCCCAATCGCTGAGCTGATCTTCGTCTGAGTCTATCTCAAAGGGATTCGTTTTGCTGATGAGAACTTCATATCCGTCCCCAAGCATATCTCCATCTGTATCAAAGAGCGTGCAGTTAGTTTCGTACTGGTATATCTCATCGAAGTTGTTTAGTCCATCTGCGTCTCTGTCATCTAAGTCGTCTGGAATCGAATCTCCGTCCGAGTCGCTGTTATTGGGGTCAGTATAGCTGTTGAACAGCTCGTCACTGTCAGCGATATTATCTCCATCTGAGTCTGGATTTAGAGGGTCTGTATCGTATATGTAGACCTCATCGTAGTCTATGAGGGTGTCAAAGTCTGAATCTTCGTTCTCAGGGTCAGTCCCGTTCTCTATCTCTTCCTTGTCATTGAGCCCATCACCATCGGCATCAGCCACGAGCGGGTCTGTTTCATAGAGGACCCATTCCTCCCAATCTGAAAGGCCATCAGCGTCGGTATCATTCAGCAGGGGATCTGTGCCCACAATCTCAATCTCTCTCTTGTCATCAAGCAGGTCTCTGTCCGAGTCTGCTGAGTTCGGGTCTGTGCCATAGTCGTTCACTTCAGTGCCGTCGCCTAACAAATCGCCGTCACTGTCCCAATTCATGGGGGAAGTAAGTGACACGTATATCTCATAGTAATCAGTTAGATCATCGGAATCACTATCGCTGCCCGTTGTGTCTGTCCCATAGACCATATATTCCAGGTAGTCGGATACGCCGTCGTTGTCGGTATCCTGATCTGTCGGTGACGAGCCTGCGAGGTATACTTCGGTCCCATCGAGAAGCAGATCTCCGTCGGAATCTGAATTTGTGGCATTCGAGTGGTAGCCATTCAATTCCAGCCCGTTGCTCAAGCCATCGCCATCAACATCTAGGTCATAGTCAGATGTCCCATTCAGATAGGTGCTCCAGCGTGTGGCGTTTGTCCCAAGCACCTCTATCTCGGTGTAGTCATCAAGTTGGTCGCCGTCACTGTCCTGAGCTGTGGCGTTCGTGCCATACCGGACAATCTCGTCATAATCACTGAGCAAATCTCCGTCAGAATCACTATCCAACGGATCCGAACCGTAGACAAGTATCTCTAAACCGTCGTTTATGTTGTCATCATCGGAATCAAGGTCTCCAGGGCTTGTGTCATAGATGTATATCTCATCGCCGTTAGAAATGCCATCACCATCCGAGTCAACGACATAGTCGCTATGGGTACCATTTGTCATGACAAGAGTCGGGTCTGTAAGGGTGACATTGACCTCGATGAAGTCATCAAGCAAATCTCCGTCAGTGTCATTCAGGAGCGGTGAGCTCCCATAGTCATGCACTTCCTCTCCGTCGAGCAGTTTGTCTGAGTCTGTATCTGCTTTGAGAGGATTGGTGCCGTAGATATACTCCTCCTCGCCATCTTCGAGTTCGTCGTTGTCCGAATCTGCGTTCTGGGGGTCAGTTTCCCATGGGTCAACGACTCCATCTGCATCGACATCTTCTCCTTTCTCTCCAAGTAGAGGCTCGTAGATGCCATTTGAATTGCTATCATTCCAGCCGTCGTAGAGGCCATCATCATCGGAATCTGGGTTAGTTGCATTGAGACCAACCTGAATTTCGATGCCATCACGAATCATATCTCCGTCGGTATCCCAGAGTGTGACGTTCGTGTCATAGGTTCTTAGCTCTTGCAGATTTGTCAAGCCATCATTATCTTGATCATCCTGGCCATCGAGGGTGCCATCATCATCATCGTCATTGTCGTTGGGGTCCGTGTGAGTATCAAACACCTCTTCAGCATCAGTAAGCTGGTCATTGTCAGAATCCGCATTCAAGGGGTCTGTGTCCCATAGTAGCTCCTGAAGGTTAGTGAGTTCATCGTTGTCGGGGTCCTCCTCCCAATCGAATATGCCATTATCATTCGTGTCGTTGTATAACGGATCTGTCTGGCTCTTGTATACCTCAAAGTAGTTCGGCAAGGAGTCCGAGTCGCTGTCATAGTCGTCATCACGGACTCCACCGTATGTGAATGCATTATTGGGATCTG
Organism: Candidatus Thorarchaeota archaeon; assembly: GCA_048883405.1. Classification (GTDB taxonomy): domain Archaea; phylum Asgardarchaeota; class Thorarchaeia; order Thorarchaeales; family Thorarchaeaceae; genus SMTZ1-83. The sequence goes on along the minus strand of JBHLQS010000052.1, from coordinate 8,942 downwards.
TATTTGTGACATAGAGCTCTATCCCATTGGGAAGATTGTCATTGTCAAAGTCTTCATTATAGTCGCTTATCGAATCGTCGTCTGAGTCTTCATCATTCGGATCAGTCAAAAGAACATATACTTCGTCGCCATCCTTGACTTTATCATCGTCAGAGTCCGGGTCCCTCGGTAGTGTATTCGTGACATTCAATTCATCATAATTGTTGATTCCGTCAAGGTCGGAGTCCTCCAAGTCGTCGGTGATGAGATCTCCATCAGAATCGTTGTTGTTCGGATTGGTCTTAGTGAGGTAAATCTCCTGCCCATTGGACAGATTATCACCATCAAGGTCCCAGTCATAGTCGTTGGTCCCAGGATTGAACGAGTTAGGGTCTGTGGGATCAAAGCCCGCACTTAGGTACTTAATCTCATCCGGATCCTTGACGCCATCAAAGTCAGTATCGACTAGGGTTGCATTTGTTCCATATTGCAGGATTTCCTTCCCGTCGTCGATGGTATCTCCATCAGTGTCTCGATCATTCGGATCTGTATTGTATGCTATCTCTGCGGCATCATCAAGCGAGTCAAGGTCAGTATCTGCAGAGTTGGGGTCAGTATCGTAGATTAGAACTTCATCGCCGTCGGAAAGAGTATCCGCGTCCGAGTCTGGATTAAGCGGATCAGTGTTGTACGTGTTTATCTCCTCGGCATCGTCGAGATTATCATCATCACTGTCTGCTTTGTTCACATTGGTTCCGTAAGTGACGTACTCTTCGTAGTCGTTCAGCGTATCATCGTCGGAATCTGCGTCATTGGGCTTCGAACCAACAACTTTGACCTCGTCCCAATCGCTGAGATTGTCGTTGTCGGTATCCGTGTTCGTGGGTGATGATTTGTATATCTTGACCTCAGCCCCGTCGAGAAGGCCGTCGTCATCGGAATCAGGGTCGAGTGGATCCGCCCCGACTTGAATCTCCTTCCAGTTTGCGAGGTTGTCCCCATCCTGGTCGTCATAGTAGTCGGAGGTGCCATCATTGTCGGAATCCACGTCATTGGGATCAGTTTCAGTCAGTCGTACTTCCTGGATATTTGTGAGGCCATCCCCGTCGTTATCGTCCTGCGCGTCGTTAATGCCATTATCATTCGAGTCTACCTCGTTGGGGTCGGTCAGGGTGATGTTATTCTCCTCATAATCGTCCAATTGGTCGAGGTCGCTGTCTGCGGCATTAGGATCGGTCCCGAGATAGATTTCCTGCCAGTCTGTCAACAGGTCAGAATCGGAGTCTGGCTCATTGGGATCCGTCCCATAGGTGATGACCTCAGCAAAGTCACTGAGTTTGTCAAAATCAGAATCAGGTGCAAGTGGATTCGTTCCATAGTCTAAAACTTCTTCGCCATCATCCAGCTTGTCGGAATCAGAGTCTGGATTGTTGAACTGTGTGCCTTCAATGAGGGTCTCTCGAGCGTCAGCCAGGCGGTCCTTGTCCTGGTCTTGACCATAGCAAGCCACCTGACCCACGTCGTTGCCGGCGGCAAATTCGTCTTTGCCATTATTGTCAAGGTCACCGTAATCCATAGCTCCAGAGAATGCAGGCACTGCGGTGCTAGAGATGAGTTTCCCAGTGGCATTGTACAGTGTGAGAGTGCCATCATTGCTCCCAGCAAGGACTTGTTCATTGGCCAGACCACCGACATTCAAGAAATCGATGGCAGAGAGCTGTCCGCCAAGGCTCTTATTCCAAAGAAGACTGCCTGTGTTATCCAGAACTCGTAGTTCATCTGCAGAGGTGCCAATTGCTATCTCGGCTGTTGCTCCACCGATGATGTCTGCAACCTCAAGAGCAGTTATCCCACCGGAGACCTCCTGTGAGTACTGGAATACCCCGGATGCAGTATAGACCCAGAGAGTTCCATTTGCAGCGCCGAAGAGCACCTCGTCCTCGCCAGCGCCGTCTATATTGCCTGTGTCTACCACTCTGATTGGTGAGAGTCCTGCGACCTCAAAGATGACTCCTCCGCCGTTGTCCAATAGGGAGAATCTGCCCAGCTCCGAACCAGCAAGGATCTCATCGCTCACGTCAGCGTCGATGTCAGCCGCAGCAACTACGCGTACTTGTCCATTGCTCGGATAGCTCCAGAGCTCGGTGCCAGACACGTCATATGCGTATACTCTGTTGTTGTCACAGCCAGCCACAATCTCATCCAGAGAGTCGCCGTCAACATCAGCGCCCACGACTGTGCGTACGGCATTCGGCAACGCGACATCAGTGAGAATGTTCTGGCTCGAATCGACGACAAGAATGCCATTGCTGGTGCCAATGAGCAACTCCATCACACTGCCAGCATTAATAGCAAGAGAGACCATGGCGTATGGCGTATCAGTGATGTTCAACCGCCAGAGTAGTGTACTGTCAGAATCAAAGAGGTATAGTGTTGCATTCTGTGTGACCACCGCGACCTCATCGAGAGCGTCTGCATCAAAGTTGTCAACGACGACATCGACTACTTGGGAGCCTGTTGCTTCAGTCCATACCTCCGCGACGTCAAACGGCGTAAGGTCTGAGAGTGCAGCCGAGCCTCCTCGTTGTAATATCGCTGTAGGTTGCACCGACGGGTCTCCTGCTACCGTCGATAGCCCTGCCAGAATCAACACAAATGCCAGTGCCAAGAGAATATGTCTGTGTCTCATGTTGCACTCTCTCCTGTTTTAGTCTTCCAAGGTTTGACCTGGAAATAGTCGAAGAAATCCGCCTCTACGACGGATATCTCTTCAAATGGAACCTTCCTCTGATTCATCACTTTGATGAGTGGAAGTATCTGGTCACTCGGATTGTCGATGAACAGCTTCATGGCGTTTCTACCTGCCATAGCTGTATATTCAACACCCGGTGCGGTCGCCAACCGATCTATAATTGTCGGCGAAAGCGAGGGCAAAACAACTCTGATGCTCTCCCCCTTTCCTGGGAGGGTGGAGATGAGTTCCTCAGGTGTGCCAAACTGGCTTACAAGTCCATCTTCAAGCAGACACACTCGAGTGCAGTAGTCGACAATCTCGAGGTCGTGTGAGATGATTACCATAGTTGTACCCAGCTCGAAGTTGAGCTGCTTCAGGTAGTTCAGGGTCTCATGTCTTAGGTGTGCGTCGAGGCCTGTTGTAGGCTCGTCGAGCAAAAGCACTGGAGGGGCATGAATCATGCCAAGGCTAATCGAGACCCGCTTTCTCTCGCCACCTGATAGACGTTTTACAGCCTTGGTCATCAGCTCCTCGTCAAATCCGAGGATCTCCAGAATATTGCGTGCACGTGCCTCGATCTCCTTGGGCCTCATGCCAAAGCATCGGCCAAAGAACTCGGCATTCTGTAATGCAGTGAAATCATAATAGAGGCTCAGATGCTCCAACTGCGGCACATATCCTACTAGGAGGCTGATGAGTTTCTCCTGTCTTGTGACATCATATCCCCCTACATACGCCATTCCATCTGTCGGGCTAATCTGGCCAGTCAGCACTCGAAGGACTGTCGTCTTCCCAGCTCCCGAGGCTCCAATGATACCAAGGAACTCCCTCTTGTTTGCAAAGAATGATACGCCCTTGAGTGCGTAGAAATCGCCAAAGGCTACCTTGAGGTCTTGGATGTCGATTTCCCTCTCTGGATGTGGAGCTTCTTCTGACATCCTACACACCTCCCACCTTGTCGCTGACTTTTTCGAACAGCCTACGTCCCTCTTCTACCGTGACCATCAGGCTTCTTAATGCCTCTATCTTCTGGAGGCGGTCTAAATCCTCTCTCTGAATCAGAAGTTCGATTTGTGTGAAAGCCGCCAGAAGAGTGTTCAAAGCGTTGTCTATTTCCCGGACAAGCTCCATGTCAATCTCAACAATACGCATCCTCTTGCTCTGTCGTCGTCGATTGTAGATGAGGCCTACAATCAATGCAAAGAAGATGCTTACTGATGCTATCGCAGCTACTTGCGCTAATGTCAAAAACACATCCGGGCCCGGTGGAGGTGTAGTTACATCAGGTTCATACAATTCAAAGGTTATTCCAGCATAGGTGGTAGCATAGTCCTCCTCACCCATTATGATGAAGATTCCGTGGACAACACCTGGACCATTCCAGTATGTTGGAATGAATTGCGATGAATACAGACCGTTTTCAACGAAGCCCGCGATGAAGAAAGCAAGAGTGCCATTAGGAAGCTCGAATACAATGGCAACAAATAGGTCATTCACTGGATTTCCATAATAGTCCATGACATCGAGATTGAGATACACGCTCTGGCCCGCTGGGTATCGCGTCGTGCCCTCTGAGAGGCTGGCTACTCCGGTCAGTGTATTGAGAAGCAAGTAATCATTGAGGTTGTCCAATAGAACGCTATTATTGTTCTTGACCAGGTTCTTGTTCATGAAGATTTTAGATGAGCCAAAGAGTACTAGTTCTGGTCTAGTCCTGTCAAGCAGCACCACTGATTTATCCAGCACTCTTGCACAAGCCAGAGATTGGTTCTGCATGATGAAGGTTCCTTCCCCGAGCCAGATGGAGTCCACCCCCGCCCCAAGCAATGAGCTCTGGACAATATCCGTAGTGTTCTCGTGCGAGTGCTCTCCTTCCATTGAATAGCCAAATGGCTCAAGGAGATGGTTTATCGCAGTCAGGTTGGCGTTGCCATCCACATCTCCGAAAATGATAAGCTTGCCTCCATCAGCAGTATAGTTCCGAAACATGCTGACTTCCGTTCTGTTGAAATCCTCAGTAGGACTGAACATGAAAACAGCTGAGAACTGGGTTAAGAGTGCATCATCGAGCTGCATCCCGGGGGTTTCAACTAGATCAAGTCCTTTGGCACCCATTTCCTTCTTGAGATTCGATAGACCGGAGAATGTTGTCATTCGGAAAGAGTCCAGCAATCCTGTCAGTGATCCGAGATCGCTGAGGTCCCCAAGGCTGAAGCCGCCACTCAATAAATCGTCATTACTGGAATCATCTTCCTGCATTGAAGCTGGGAAGCTTCCGAAACCCCCACCAACATCACCTCCCAAATCCAATCCGCCAGCGAGCCCTCCAAAGGACAAGCCGCCCCCATGAGATGTGTCAAGCAGCATCATAGCTCTTGGATACTCAAGTTCTCTCTCAAGAGTGATATTGGTGGTCCAACCTCGGTCGGTTTCGATTACATAGTCGCATCGGTGAAATCCGTCGATTGTGATTGGAGGAGCAAGAAGAAACAATGAGAAGTTGTAGTATCCCACGACATTGTCCATGCTATTCAGGGTGGTGTTGCCCCAGTCACTTGCATTACCATGCTTTTGCACTGTGAGGTTCCCCAAGGGCACATTGGTGGAAACAACGAATGTATAGAGTCCGAAGTCGGCAGGAAAGTGAATATCAAAGGGCGCAAATGGGATCTCTTTTGGAAAGACCGATGAAGAGGCAATTGGCGTGACAACAAACAGATCACGCATAATGAAATTGTCGAGGAGTCCAATTATTGCTGTTAGATCAAGCCCTCCAGCAAGTAGTGAACCAGTGGATAATGAGAGCGCGTCATTGATGTTACCAGCTGTGACCCAGTATACTGTGTTCATTCCCTTCTTCTCTGGGCTCCACTCAGCGGTCATCGTCACCGCCTGGAAGGGCTTTACTTCATAGAATGAGAAAATCCGCCCATACAAAGATGATCCATCATCCTCAGGATGGAGGATGACCAAGGCGGCAGTCACATCGCTGACATTCCAGCCAATGTTCATCACAACTGCTCTTGACTCGTAGGTTTCTCCCAGCTGTGCGATTCTGGGTATTTCTGCCTCCACGACGATGAGGTCGTCCTCTGGGGCTCCTGTTGTAATAGGGTCAAGGTTCCACATTGCTCCTATGGAGGCATCCATCACAGTCCTGTTCTCTCCGAAACCCATTGCTATTGTTACATTGGCCGGTTGATTGATTGGCAAGACGCCAAAGTCCCATTTCGCTGCGAGTCCGACCGAGCCATCGAATGTGGTTGAGCTTGTTAGATTATCATTTGACACGTGAGAAGAGATATCTGATGAGTTTCCTACCTCGAATCCAGCCAGTGGAATGCTGGAGTTCAGTCCAAAGTAGAAATTGTCAAGGTTCTCATTGACACTATAGACAAAGAGCCCTTCATTGTTCAGGTCATATTTGCCATGGTCGTCTTCACCATCACCGAATATGTCAAGACTGTATGAGAGGTAGAGACTGACATTATCAACCGGAGCTAGCCCCAGATTGAGAATATATGGCGTTACTCTAAACGCAGTGAGTGGCTGGTTTGAATAATCAGTTAGATTATAGGACTCGACGACCAACGCAGTGTAGATCTCATCATCGTATGACAGTACGCCGACATAGCGCGAGTAGCCATAGTTCCCTGAGCCAAGTGCTACTTGATGCATCTCACTCTTTACTGCGAACTCCATGAGATTAGTTGGGCTTCTGTTTCCCCATCTTAGTGCGAACATCCCCATCATAATGTGTATGCTGGCGTCCTGTCCAGCTCGTGTGTCTAGGCCTGCAACTGTGGTGCCAAAGCTGCTCATCAAAAGAATAGTCGAGGCGTCTGTTCCTGATGCCGTGACAATTCCTAAGGCTAGTAATGGAGTTCCCGTGGTCCTGTTATGTGGTTCAATAGGAGTCTGTCGTGCAGCAAGATAATCAAAAGCTTCTGGTAGATTAAGTAGACCTGCACCGCCATCATTTGCTCCATACCCAATAGATGTGGCTGTGTCTCGAAGAACATTGGAGAGTACAAGAGGAGTCGCTCTATCGAAGGCCTGCATGAGGATTGCTGCGGCGCCTGCAACAATAGATGCAGAGGCCGTTGTCGTATCTGCTATTGTATAATTCTCATCAATCGTTTCGCCAAGGAACCCTCCCCCCAAGAGTCCGGAAATGTCTCCCAACCCTCCCATATCCAGGCCGCCAAATCCCAGGCCTCCGAGACCTACACCCATCTTGGCCCCAACAATGCCGACACCCGGTGCAACAAGGTCAGGCTTGGTCAAAAAGGATAGGGATGGGCCTCTTCCTGAGAAATCAGGGATCTCTTGCTTCTCAGTATCGTATGCCCCTACTGTCAATGCCTCAGCAGAACCACCAGGTGACATTATTGTCAGGTAATCTGGTCCATCGTCTCCTGAGGCTGCAACAACGAGAATGCCCTTCTCTGTGGCCTCTTTCACCGCCAGAGTTACAGCATCTCCTGGGGCGCCAAAAGTGTTGAACGGAAGGAGTATGATGTCTGCTCCCCGGCTGCTTGCCCACTCGATTCCCGATACTATCCAGCTCGGTGCAGCAAAAAGGCCTCCCAGTGTTACTTTCGCCGATAGCAATGTGGCACCAGGCGCTATACCAGCATATACGCCATTTGACATGTTGCCTGTCCCTGCTGCTACCGAGGCTGCATAAGTACCATGGCCAATAATGTCGGTGGGTAGAGTGTCTGCCTCAACAAAAGATGCGAACGCATTGACTTTGTTCACGTCTTCATGGCTTGTATCGACTCCAGTATCTAAGACCGCAATGACCACTCCCGTACCATTATAGCCTTGATCCCATAGTTGCTTGGCACCTGTAGTATTGACCGGTGAAACATATTCATCCGAAGAGGCACTTGACCCAGAGAATGACCTTGATTGAGAAATCGTCTGCACTTCATTCGACCAGATGCTTGTGATGAAGTCCTCTTCGGCGAGCTGTGAGATGGCCTTTCCGACTAACTTCACTCGAATCATGTTTAGTTCATCAAAGGTGTCGAGGACCTCTGCGGTCCTGTCTAACAGTGCCAATGCGTTGCGAGCCTTGGTTTCACTTGCTGCAGTATCATAGGCAACAAGAAGGTCCAGAGAATCTTCTGAATCCGTTTGATTTAGGAGCTGACTGTCGATTTTGCTCATAGGGTCCCTAACAGCGGCTTGAGGACCGACTGGCGTCACGCCTGCAATGCCACTCACTAGCATTAGCGCCATCATTGAACAGGCGAGGAGTCTGCTCCATACCAATGCTCTCTTCTGATGGACCCTGCTCATTGTATCACTTCTCTAATGTACCTTGAATGAGGCCACGGGTAATTGCAATGTAATAATCAACCATATCTGCGACGGCCTTCGTCTTGACAATCTTGACTGGAATCTCTTTTTCCTTCAGTGCAGTGACGCATCTCTCTGCAACGACCTCCAAGGGGTTGTCTGTGAACACCTTTAGCAACTCCCCGCGTTGCAACACAAACCGAACGTCCTTGATGGCTTCAAGGGTCGTTCTTGCCCGAGGATCCACCTCTTCCAATACAACGCCTACTGAGAAACCATTGTTTGGCATAGACTCCTTTAGGCTCCTAGGACTACCGAATGACACCAGGCTCTTGCCTCTCATGAAGACTGCTACTTTATCACAGAACTCGGATTCAATTGGGTAGTGAGTAATCACAATGATTGAGGTGCCATACTCATGGTTGATGTAGTTGAGATATTGCCACAGTTCTGTCCTGTTGTCCGGGTCAAGTCCACTGGTAGGTTCATCCATGAGCAGCACTTTTGGCATATGGCCCATTGCAACTGAAATTGATACTCGGCGCTGTTCACCGCCGCTAAGCTCCTTCGTAGCGTTGTTCCCCTTGTCGAGGATACCAAAGTCTCGTAGGAGCGCCTTCCCCCTTTGAATCAGCTGCCATTCAGGAATGTCATATTGCTTTCCGAAGGCCATGATATTCTCAAGTGGTGTGAAGGTCTCATACATGTACGATAGGTCTTGGGGACAGTATCCAAAGAAGTGACGCACCTTTGAGGTCTGTCGTGAGTCTATACCAGCAATCCTAGAGACCCCGGTGCTTGGTATGTCTCCTATGAGTGCTTTGACAGTTGTTGACTTGCCAGCCCCTGATTCTCCAATAATAGCTAGCATTTCTCCTTCCTGGAGTGCAAAGGAAACATTCTCAATCAGCTTCTGGCC
>JBHLQS010000051.1:0-16500 GCA_048883405.1 Candidatus Thorarchaeota archaeon | reverse complement strand
AAATGCATAGACAGGTGTGAACAGGAGGCAATAGTCCCCTCTGATAGAGACAAGTTCATCGAGTTCCAGGCAGGCGTAATCATACTAGCAACGGGATTTGCTCCTGCAGACCCCAACAAAATTCCACGACTCGGATGGGGAAGATATCCAAATGTCATTACAACATTGGAGTTCGAAAGACTGATCAACGCAGCAGGGCCAACTGAGGGGCATCTAGTAAGGCCATCAGATGTTTCAAAGCCAAAGTCAATTGCAATAGTTCAATGTGTCGGCTCACGCAACATCTCAACCAGAACAGGCTGCTCCAACTACTGCTGTGCGGAATCAGTGAAGTGCTCCTTGCTCATTAAAGAACATTATCCAGACACGGAGGTCACAATATACTATCAGGACCTCCGGATGCATGGCAAGTATTTCGAGGACCAATACCTCAAAGCGAGAGAAGAGGGTGTCAAGTTCATACGAGGACGTGTTGGAGAGATTCAACAGTATCCCGACAACAAGAATCTGAGAGTTGCTGTTGAGGACACGACACACAATAAATTGCTCATGGTCGACTATGACATGGTCATCCTGTCAATGGGAGCTGAAGGAACGGCTGGAGACTTCCCACTACCGATATCTTGCACTGAGGACTCGTTCTACATAGAGTCCCATCCTAAGCTGAGGCCTGTTGATACGAGTTCAGCTGGTATCTTCATCTGCGGCGGCGCAGAGTCACCCAAAGACATCAGGGACTCAGTTATCCAAGCTAGTGCCGCGGCTGGACGTGCTTCTATAATACTGCAAAAGGGACGGTATCCCATTGAGGCACTGAGCGCCAAGATTCTGCAGGACAAATGTACAAGATGTGGCACATGTGTAAAGAGGTGCCCATATGGAGCTATCGTGGTAGATGGTGCAGGAAAGCATACTGTGGTAGGCGCTTTATGTCAGGCATGTGGCGCCTGTGCAGGTGATTGTCCAAACGACGCTATTTACATGCCCAACTTCACAAATGAGCAGATTCATGCTCAGATTGAGATGGCACTCAAAGAGAATCCTTCAGAGAAAATCGTCGCTTTTGCATGTACCTATTGCTCCTACCGCGGCTCAGACCTAGCTGGTGTTTCACGGATGCAGTATCCCACCAATGCAAGAGTGATACGCTCACTCTGCTCTGGCCGATACCATGTTCAATTTGCTCAGAAAGCATTCGAGCTCGGAGCTGGAGCAGTCCTGTACTCTGGTTGCCATTTGCCTTCGGACTGTCACTTCCAGACGGGAAACCATTGGATGGCAAAGCGTGAGCCAAGAATCCGCAGATGGATGGAGCGAAACGGAATTGCGGATGAACGCTTCAGAGTAGACTGGATTTCGGCGAGTGAAGGGAAAAAGTGGCAAGGCATAATGCAAGACATGGCAGATGTTGTTGAGAGGCACAACAAGACAAAGCCTGCACCAAAACCAAAGAGCAAACCAAAAGCAAGGGCAAAGCCAAAGACTGCAGCAAGGAAGAAGACCAAGAAGAAGGCGTCCTCAAAGTCAAAGACAGCGACTAAGAAAGCAACCAAACCAAAGAAGCAGTCAAGGAAGTAGGTGGAAAGATGAAAGGCGATCCACAGAAACGCATCGAAGAACTCAGGGAAGCTGCAAAGCCGTGTTTTCAGTGCGGTATTTGTTCCTCATCCTGTCCAGTATTCAGGGTGGCACCAGAAGTCAACCCAAGACTAGCTGTTGATTCAGTGATAGCAAATGGAGAGCTGGCAGAGGAAGGAAATGAATGGCTTTGTGCCTACTGCCTCACGTGTGAACAAAGATGCCCCATGGGGGTCTCTCTGGCAGACATTCTTATTGAACTCAAGAACCTATCCACTGCTGAGGGAAAGGCACCCATAAGTATCGTACAGGTTGTTGAGTCCTTCTTCACTATTGGAGCAATAGCACCCGGTACTTCCGGAGTAGATAGAAAGCGAAATCAACTTGGACTCCCAGAAATTCCAAAGGCAGACCCAGAACAGATCAAGACACTGTTCGAGGGAACTGGAGCAATGGAGATCCTGGAGAAGAACCTAGCAAAGGAGACCGCTGTTGAATGAAGTACGCGTTCTTCATCGGATGCACAATGGCATATCGACTTCCTTTTGCTGAGAAGTCCATCCGAATGGTTGCGCCTCATTTCGACATCGAGCTTGTGGACCTACCATTCACGTGCTGTCCAGAGCCTAATGCAGTGCGATCCTTCTCTGATGAAACTTGGTTAGTCTTTGCAGCAAGGAACATAGCTCTGGCAGAAGCACAGGGTCTTGACATTCTTACAGCTTGTGCAGGGTGCCACGAGTCATTGGCCATGGCAAAACATGAGATGGATACCAAACCAGAGAGGAAGACTTTCGCGAACGAACAGTTGGCTGCAGTTGGTATGGAGTATAAAGGCACTTCATCAATTATCCATCTTCACCAGTTGTTCCATGATGAGATTGGCACTGAAGAGATTAACAAGAAGGTGGTAAAGCCGGTGAGCATGAGCGTGGTCACACATTCAGGATGCCATCTTCTAAGACCCTCAGAGATATTGCAGATCGACTCACCAGAGGCTCCAGTCAAGCTTGACAAGCTTGTTGAAACCCTTGGGATGGAGCCGCTAGAGTACATGGACAAGACAATGTGCTGTGGGGCTGGCATTCGGGGGCAAGCCTCAGACATATCGTTCTCTATTCTAAAGGAAAAAATGGATAGTATGATGATGGTCAATCCTGATGCTGTAGTGGTCTTCTGCCCAACCTGCTTCATCTCGTTCGAGTCGGGACAACGTATTGTCAACAGGACATATGGAACTGATTTCAAACTGCCAGTCTATTACTACACGGAGCTTCTAGCGGTGGCTCTAGACCTTCCCGATATCGAAGATGTTCTATCAGGACACCGAGTGAAGCCTGACTTCCCTCTCGTTGTAGAGAGTACCAAAGACCAGCAGCTGGAGTCAGAGAGTCCTCCTCAATGATGGCTCTGTTTCAAGGAGGGGAAGAAGCGACCAGTCCGTGACATGTAGTTCCTGTATTGTTCTCCAAAGTGTTGAATCAGATGCTTCTCTTCCACCAATGAAATCAGGTAATAGCCTGGATAACCCAAGAGGAGCACAAGGGTGACTAATGAAGGCAGCATCAAGATCAGGCCAGCGAAGCTTATGAAATATGATGTGTAAGATGGATGCCTCACCGTGGAATATGGGCCAATCTGCACCAAATCGTGACCTGTACTCATTGCCCAAGACGACGCCATCTCTTGACGAACATAGCGCGACCACCCATGCAGGATTATTCCACAGGCAAGAAGAAGAGTTCCTACAAGCCAGACAAACAGAGGAGGGTCGATGACGGGAATAAGAAACAGAAAGAGATCATTCCCAGTCCCAAAATACCATGCTAGGGGAATTAGAAATGTCAACGCAAAAGCAAGAAGTGTGGAAACTGCAGCTGCGCCCAGTGCTGATGTGGAAATATTGGTCTGAGGTTCTCTGAATATCCGTTCGCGACTATTCCTTGCCTTCCTCACATCAAGATACAGATGCAGTACAACATCCACGGAAGCCAACAGACCGACAATTGGACCAGCTATGAAGAAGTCAAGCATGAGCAATAAGCCTCGGCGCAGGAATTTCTAGTTTTGGATTGTGTGCGGGAACATCATTTGCACATGAGTCGGGGCTATAATCCCAGATTTGAGTTATACACACTACTCTCCATGATAAACTAGGATTTGTGTGTGGCTGCCGTAAGCACGTTTCAAGCGTTTAACTTTAATACGGGCCTTTCTGCGTCCAGAAGCCCTTACGAAATCTGATTTGTTATTGAGATACATAACAGTTGAAACATAGCACATCCTAAACGTCAGATTCAAGAGTAAGTCGATATCCCGCTGACACTAAAGAGAATGAGGAAGCGCAAAATGGCTGAGCAAGACTTGACAATTGCAATTCTGGCTGGGGGAAACTCAGCTCGCTTCAAGTCAGAGAAGAGTCTTGCTAAATTCCGAGGCAGACCACTCATCACACATATGATTGACATTGCCATGAAGCTATCTGGCCGGGTAATGATTGTGGTTTCGAGTGAAGAGAAAGGAGAAGCTCTGGAGAGACATGCCAAGGGCGTGCCAATTGTCGTTGATCCAGAGGACTCGGTTAGATGTGCACTTACCGGAGCCATCACAGCCTTCGAGTACACTGAAACAGAATATACACAATTGCTTCCTGTTGACACACCGCTTGCTAACGTGGATTTGCTGAAGACTATATACCAGCTCCGAGACAATCATGGCGCAGTGGTCCCTTCTTGGCCTTCAGGCTATATTGAACCCCTTCATTCAGTATATCTCGCGGAGCATGCGTACGCCGCAGGGATTGAAACAGCGGATAAGAAAAAGTATCGAATGAGGAATTTGCTGGAAGGACTGAGAAATGTGTTATACATCTCGACACTTGTACTGTCTGAATTTGACTCGGATCTAGTAACCTTCTCTAATGCGAATACTGAAACAGAGCTGAGAAACCTTGAGAAGGTGCGGCGTAGCTAGAATTCTTGATGCTCGTGCCGGATTCTGCATGTCCCTTCATGACCCACCATGCACGGACCATATGGATCCTCAGGAACACATCTATTGCCAAAGAGTGAACAATCAGAGGGATTGGCGATGCCAAGAATGACCTCATGACATTTGCAGCCGGGGAGAATATCTACAGATTCGATTGCAGGCAGGTCATACTTCAGACGGGCATCATATCTATTGAACTGTTCTCGAAGGAAGTACCCAGAGTTCTTGATAGTTCCTAGCCCTCTCCATGGTGCGTCTCCAAGCCGGAACACTCTCTGGAGAACTTCTTGTGCCGCAACGTTCCCCTCAGGCTGCACGACTCGAGTATACTCGTTTTCCGACTCAGCTCGTCCTTCCTTGATCTGCAGTAGAATCATCCTGATTGACTCCAGCACGTCAAGGGGCTCGAAACCAGCAGCTACACATGGAACTCCATGTTTCTTAGCCAATGACTGATAGGAATTGGTTCCTATTACAGCACTCACATGTCCAGGCGTTATGAAACCATCGACGTCGAATCCCTCGATATTGACAAGAATCTCCATCGCAGGAGGTATTACCTTCAAGGATGTAAGAAGCGAGAAGTTGCTTGGAGGCTTTTTCAATATCTCTACGGCCATAGTGGGAGCGGTTGTTTCGAAACCGACTCCCATGAAAATTATCTCACGCTCCGGATTTCTTTTGGCGATGTCCACCGCTTCGTTGACTCCGTACACGATCCGAATATCGGCGCCATCTGCACGCTCTCTGATGAGTGATGATGATGTGGAAGGAACACGTATCATGTCGCCAAATGTTGCGATTATATGTCCCCTTCGGGATAGCTCAATTGCGAAGTCGACATCCTCGGCGGCACATACACAAACCGGACAACCAGGACCTGCAACAAGAGAGATACTACTTGGAAGAAGCGACCTGAGTCCATGACGACTTATTGTATCCTCATGCGTTCCGCAGACGTGAACTATTCGAGTGGGCCTGTCCCCGTTAAGATGCTCTATTTCACTAGCCAGAGTTTTTGCATGTCGCGCATCTCTAAATTTAGTGTGTTCATACATGGACCCATCAAGAACATAGAGCATGAGCGCCCATAAAAGAGAGCTTGTATGCATCTAGGAGAGACAACTTCAGGATTCCGACTTCACATCATCAAGGATCACGATAGACTCTCCAAGAGTTATGGATAGTCTGGCTGCAAGCTCCTTGGGGCTAATGTCTGGTTGCTGGCTCAGAATATGCTCTCTCGTATGACCTGCAAGATTAGCATATCGAGGATTTTTCTGAGCGGTTTCCACCAATAAGTCCCAGAGCGGATGTGTTTTGAAGTCAGTAATATTGATCTCAATGTGACGAGTTGACTTCCTCTTGCGTCTTGGAGGTGATTTCGGAGGGTCGGCTTTATTGTCCAGAGTATGCTTCATCAATTTGTCCTGCTTCAAGTCTGCTTCCCTTACCTATTCCCGGCAGGAGGTCTCAGACAGAGGCCCCCTAGCTAGGGAGTCTTGCCGGTGATATAAGCATTCGGACGTTAATCACGATTGAGTAACCATCAGCGCGTATCTGAGAGAAGATGGTGCAAGATTGGAATAAAAAGGCCAACAATGCTGCGTAGTAAGGTTTAACTATGACTGACCGAGGTGAAGGCCAAGAAACTCGGCTTAAGAGTCGACTTCGGGGTATGAATTTATTGCCTCAAGGCATTAGAAGAATAGTTCTGGATGTATTGAAGCCTCACACGCCTAGACTCACTGATCTTGCATTGATGCTCTCAAGAGATGAGCAGGTCAACGGGTTGAACATCTCTCTGAAAGAAGTTGATCAAAATACAGAGAGTATAACAATCACTCTCGAGGGTGATAACCTGCAATATGAGTCCATCAAGGAGATTCTAGAACAGGCTGGTGCAGTCATTCACTCCATAGATCAAGTGGTAGCTGGAAAGCGATTCGTGGAAGAAGTCACGCTGCAGCCCGAAAACACATAACGAGGGCTAGCACTAGCGCCCCTCAAGCTGTTCAAGTAGGCGCTTGCTCTCCTCCTCAATCTTTCGCTGCACAAGACGATGGAGTTCATGTTCAAATGTAGATGGAACTATTTTGACGACACTGCATAGACGATCAATTATCTTGTCGGCCAGTGCGGCCGGAGATACAACGCCTCCTTTTACAATACTCTTCACAACCTCTTCACCGACACTGGAACGAACAATGGAGTCCACGACACTTGCTATTGTTCCTTCTGGATCAAAGAAGTAAGGATTGCGATTGCGGTCATGGAGGGTTATGAAATCTAGTCTGTCTGTGATGCTCTCAGTATACCACTCAAGACTTGATTCCTTAATCCGGATTTTGGTCGCGAAATCACCCCTTGTGAGTGGATTTGGATGACTCCATGGGTGTCTTGTAACCACAAAGAGCGAAGCAGCAAAGAAAGGATCAACCTCTCTAGGTAGACCTTCATGCGATACATATCGTCGGATGAGATCCAAGGCCATATTCTCGTATCGCTCATCGATATTGTTTTCCCTGAAGAACTCATGAGCGTCCCGAACCACATTGACTACCACCTGTGGACTCACTACCATCTTCTTCTCGAAATGGGACACTTGCCTTAACTCTCCTTCGCGAACGGAAATGGCAATGAATCTCAATCTAGGCCGGCATTAATACTTTTGCACTGGAAGACAAGGTAAGTGCTTGTTGGCGCCATCATCGAGCTCTGTATATCTTCTCAAGAGCCCACCGAAGAGTGTTCTGAATCTCGTTCAGTCTGTCACCCCTTGCATAATTGCGGATAACAATCTGTTGTAGCTCTCCCTCGTCAGCTTGCACCTCAAAATCAAATGCTTGTTCCCATTCAATCTCACCATTCTCAACCCGATGGCGATCCTCCTGCTGGAACTGACCCAGAATCCGCTCAACGAAGAACCGTGCAAAGGCGCCCCTCTTAATATCATAGATGGCATGAGAAGCAGGGATGATTGTAAGACTCTGTGGCTCCAGCTCGATTGTAGCCAACTCTAGATCACCAGGCTTATTCATCACCTGTATCGTTCGTGGTTCCTCAGGTGTGAGTGCCGCTCTTTCCTCCGCTTCTGTACTCAATGCATCGGCGGTTGCTGCTGCACCAATCGCAGTATCTGCGGTGGTAAAACTGCTGACACCAATGACCGAGTCAAGAGCTTGAATGTATGACTCAACTTGATCTGCCTTTTCTCTGAGCTCATTCAATTGCTCCTCAAGCTCCCTTCTCAACTCGAGAAGGACTCGAATCTCTGGATTCTCCAATTGCCAACCTCACTATTGTGTTCAAATACTCACAATCTATGGCGTCCAGTCCATTTTAGTTCATTGCTTATTGGATTGATCATCGCTGACCACGGCTATCGCAAAGTCTGGGCACTCCATCTCACAGATTCTGCACACTTTGCAAGCATCCAGATTCACCACAATTGGAAGAAAGAACCCACGGTCGTCCACCTCGTCTGACTTCTCAAGAACTGCATGTGGACAGACGGAGATACAGATATGGCAGCCCTTGCACATCTTGTTGTCAATGACTATCTTCTGTGCTTTTCTCGCCATAGAGAGGGTCTCCAAGTGTCGTCCAATCTGAAGTCTGATATAACCATATTCATGTAGTCAATGCTAGTCGGTTTAAATAGCAGGGTAGCTGACAGTCTAGCGGAGGCGCTGACACTAATGCAGAAGCCGTTTCTGGTATTCAGGTGTCCAAAGTGCAAGAATTTCACTAATGCACCTGCACGCCAAAAGAAACGTCGCTGCAGCTACTGCGGACATATAATCGACATCTCCAAGGCAGCCCGTGCCCTGTTTGACACCCCAGAAAAAGCATCCTCCGCCGTAAAGAAATTCAATGCTTCACGGGGCGGCGACTCCTTTCTGAAAGCAGTTGAAATAAGCAAAGAAAGAGTAAGAGATCTTCTCCCCCCTGAGAAACTCAGTGTAAAGGACGTGATTGACAAGTCAGAGGAGGAACTACCAACTGGTAAGTCAAAGCGGTTGCTAGAACTCCTAGAGAGAGAGGCCGGTAAGAGCGCATGTTCGTTGGATAGAGTAGCTGAACTTTGCCCCGAGTACCAGTTGGACTGGTTATGGGTAGAAGACCAGCTCAATAAGCTCTCAAATAGAGGCACGTTGATATTTCCAAGACCTTGGACAGTTCAGTTGGTCGGTGTTCCGTCAAAGGAAAAAACCAAGCCCTCTCTAGTCGATGTAACAAAGGAGATTGTGGATTGGATTCAAGAGAGCGGTGGAGAGGCAGAAGTAGTTGATGTTGTGAAGCATTTTGAAGAGCTGGGGATTTCTAAGGAGTCAGTTGAAGCTTCACTCGATCGCCTGATGAATCAGGGAGTGATTTACCTACCAAAGATAGGACAAATAGGGCTGGTGTAAAGGGCGATTCATTGAATAGCATTGAATTCATCTAGAATGTGAGGAGAATGCCTATTGTAGAGATAGTAGCAAAGAAAGCGTTACAGAACAACCCAGATCTCGGCCTTGAAGTTGTTGATCTCATTGTTCTACTCTGGCTGTTCTCCAATCCCTATGACAGTAAAAGAAGGCAGCTCAGCAGTATGCGGACTGTTCTAAAGATGTGTGAAACGTTTCAGACACCAGGGAAAGGTATTGCCCTGACGGATTCAGAACTTACACAAATTGTCCTCGCAAGCCTGCAGAGATTGAAGGCGAGGGATCTCGTATACGTAAGATCAGCTGGAATTCATTATGTCAAGGCGACAATGACAGAGAAAGGAATCGACCTTGTTAAGAGATCGATAAACACACCGGCTCTAAGGCGCGTCACTGCCGAGTTCGGTGATAATCCGTAGCACAAGAATAGCCTTGTTTCGTAACGTTTAAATGCAGACTTCACCCGGCGAACGCCAGTCGCTCCGAGGACGACTGTTTCAGAACCAATGGATTCAGTGCAGGCCTCTAGTTCTGCGCGCAGAGTTAGCCTGCAGACGTGTGCCGGTAGGTTCTGGAGTGGTTGTTGAGCGTTGAGGCCTTAGCAACTTGAACTAAAGTGAGCTAAGAATGGTTGGAGCACTGGAAGTGAGTCGATATGCCAACATATGGATACTCGATCATAGGCATCGATCCGGACAGGACCGCGGTGGCGAGTGGAAGAAACATAAGATGCTCTCCGAAGCAAAGCAGAGAAGTCTGCAATGCCATCAGAGGCATGATGCTAGATAGAGCCATCGATCTACTAGACAGAGTAGTCGAGGAGAAAGCCTGGATTCCTTATAGACGCCACAAGAAGAAGCGGGGACACCACTCAGGGATGAAGAAGTGGGGCCCGGGTGGTCATCCGGTAAAGGCATCTGAGAATATTCTGAGAGTATTGAAGAATGCGGAAGCGAATGCTGACGCAAAGGGTTTGGACATTGACAGACTCAGGATAGTCCATGCAGCTGCGCAAAGAGGACGCACTTACAAGATGTACATTGAGAGGGCGTTTGGAAGAAGCACCCCATATTTCGAAAACACTACGCACATTGAGATTGTATTGGAGGAAGTAGCATAATGTCCGCAGTCAAATATTTCATTGACCAGAACTCTCGTAGGCTAAAAGTTGACGAGTTCTTGGCGAGAGAACTAAACTCCGCTGGATATGGTGGTGTCGAGATTAGAAAAATGCCCATGAGGACAGAAGTTGTCATTCATGCTTCTCGACCTGGAGTTGTTATTGGTCGCCGCGGCTCCAAGATCAGAGAGCTGACAGAGATTCTTGAAACCGAGTTTGGAATAGAGAATGTCCAAGTGGAAGTCAGTGAGATTGAGAACCCATGGCTCAATGCACAGGTCATGGCATCAAGACTTGCACGACAGCTTGAACGCGGTGTTCGATTCAGGAGAATGGCATATTGGATTCTCAGACGGGTCATGCGCGCTGGTGCTCTGGGATGTGAGATTATTGTGAAAGGCAAGCTCTCGAGTAGGAGAGCGAGGTATCAGAAGTTCAAACAAGCCACCGTTGCAAAGACCGGTGAACCAGCTGATACGTGGGTAGATGAGGCTGATGACACAGCTATTCTGAAGCCGGGTGCAATAGGCATCAAGGTGAGAATCATGCGACCAGAGGCCAGACTGCCTGGTGTAATCAAGGTGAAAACACCCAAGGCAAGAAAAGCTGTCGAGCCAGAAGTCGTCAAGAGACCCGAAGAGGAAGAAGAAGAGGTTGTGGAGGTCGAGGAAGGGCTTGAGGGAATCACTGACATCGAAGAACTAAGAGAACTTGAGGAACTGGACGGCCTTGAGCTGGTAGAAGAGCCAGTCGAGGTTGAAGATGAGCCTGAACCAGAACCGACAAGCACTGATTCTGATGACAAGGCCCCTGAGGTTGAGGAAGCACCTACTCCGGAAGCGACAGAGGAGTCGTTAAAGGAACTAGAGGAGCTTGAGGATTTGGAAAAGGTTGGTGAATAGAGATGGCTCGTCTAACTGCCAAGGACATCAGAAGGCTGACTCCCCCTGAACGTCAGAAGAGATTGGAAGAACTCTATAATGAACTGACAGAGATTCGAATCCAGATGGCAACTGGCGGGGGAACAGAGAATCCCTATAGAATAAGAAATGTCAGACGGGCAATTGCCCGGATACTGACCATCCAGAGTGAGATGGAGCGTGAGGAACAAGCATGAAGATCACCCCAGCTAATCTAACCAGACATGAACTCATAGGGCTGGAAACGCACATAGTACAATCCTCTGATCCGGGTCACATCTGCAGACAGGGGTCTATAGTTGACGAGTCAAAAGAGATGATTTACATCTCCACTGAAACTGGAGAGATCGCGGCTCCAAAGATGATTAGTGTGTTTGATTTCAAATTGCCTAATGGCACGGTCGTTAGGGTTGAGGGAGACAAGCTGAGAGGCGCTCCAGAGAATCGAATGAAGAAACGACTAAGGAGGAGATGGTAAAATGCCAGAAGTGAAGATACGCAATATTGGGATACCCAACGTGGAGCCTCCTGAGAAAGTCTGCGAAGACCCGAATTGTCCATTTCATGGCAACCTTGCAGTTCGCGGACGAGTCATGGAGGGCACAGTCACCAGCACTAAGATGCACAGGACAATAACGTTTCAGCAAGACTATCTTAGCTTGATAAAGAAGTACTCCAGGTATGAGAGGCGAAGAAGCAAGAAACATGCGCATCTTCCACCTTGTATCGATGTGAGTGTGGGCGACAGTGTCAAGGCTGTTGAATGTAAACCACTTAGCAAGACCGTGACCTGTGTGGTAGTGGCGGCGGCCAAACAGGAAACAAATGAGGAGGAATAGATAATGTCGAGGAAGGTTGGAAGAGGCATCAGGAAGTTTACTCCTAGGATAGCACGCGGCTTACCGATTGGAGCCAAGATTCTTTGTACTGATAACTCAGGCGCAAAGGAACTCCAGATCATCACCGTTTTCGGATACAAGGGAAATCTAAGGAAGCTTGGGAAAGCGGGCATTGGCGATAAGGTCAATGTTTCTGTTACAAAAGGCAAGCAAGACCTTCGGAAGCAAGTGCTTCAAGCGGTAATAGTGCGGCAGAGAAAGCCATACCGAAGACCTGATGGAACGTGGATGCAATTCGAAGATAATGCTGCGGTTCTAATCAAGCCGGGTGGTGAGCCGCAAGGTTCTGAGCTTAGAGGACCTATGGCGAGAGAAGTCACACTTCGATGGCCGCGTGTTTCAGCCATAGCATCCAAGATTGTATGAGGTGTGATGAATGACGAAGAAAACTAGCCCAAAGTCACCAGGGAAGCAGAGACGGCGCATCTACGAGTCGCCAATACATTCACACAAAAAGATGCTGAAATGTAGACTTGATGAGTTCCTCCGGGAAGAGTATGGTCTAAGGTCATTGGTCGTAAAGAAAGGCGACCTTGTTCGAATCATGCGAGGCCAGTTCAGAGATACTGAGGGGAAGGTCGTAAGAGTCGATTACAATGCGGTTAGAGTGTATCTTGAAAGCGCTACAACAACTAAGGCCGATGGAAAGGAGGCTCAAATCCCCATACATCCCTCGAATCTTATGCTCGTGAAACTTGAGCTCGATGATGACAGGAAGAGAATCATTGACAATAAAGTAGTCAAAATGGCGGAGAGTGAGTAGATGGCAAGAAGAGGGCAGAAAAAGCACCTGAAACGGCTGCCAGCGCCAAGATATTGGCCAATCAAACGAAAGGAAGCCAAGTTCACAACTAGACCAATTCCAGGACCACATCCGAAGGATCACAGCCTGACTCTCGCCATTGTACTCAGGGAGATGCTCGGCTATGCGAAGAATATGCGTGAAGTAAAGGCCATTCTGAATACAGGCCAAGTTCGTGTCGATGGCCGGGTACGCAAGGATCCGGGATATCCAATCGGAATGATGGATGTCCTTGAGATACAAGGCTCTGAAGAGAAGTTCAGACTGGTTCCAAAGAAAAAGGGTGGGCTACGACTTGTCCCAATCGACGACAAGGAAGCTAGCTTCAAGCTCTGCAGAATTGAGAAGAAGAAGATGGTTTCAAATGGACGGCTCCAGATGACGCTTCACGATGGCCGTAACCTCCTACTTCCAACTGGTGGCAAGCCTGCGGAGTTCAATACCCTCGATACCATTCAGGTATCAGTTCCAGACCAGAAGCATATGAAGACAATTCCAATGGAAAAGGGCTCCTATGCTGTTGTGAGCCAAGGAAAGAACGTTGGTATCGAAGGGAAGATTCTGGAGATAGAGAAACGCTTTGGGACTCATGCCAGTACAGTGACGATAGAAGACGCCGAGGGCAATAGATTCCAGACTGCACTTGAATACGTATTCGTTCTTGGCAAGAAGACATCTGAGGTTAGTATGGGCGCAGGAGGTGCATCCCAATGAGCACAACATCGGAAACAGGAGAGAAAGTGACTCCTAATGAAGACCGCTACCTGGCAGAATGGAAGGCATATCCAATGAAGGCACCATTTGTAGCCAAAGTAGTCGTCGACATGTGTACAGGTGGAGGCGAGCCTCTCAATAGAGCTTCAGCGATCTTGGAGCAGCTCACGGGTCAAGCACCAGTGCAGTCTAGAGCTCGCCAGACTGTACGAGACTTCGGAATTAGACGTAAGGAACCGATTGCAGTAAGAGTGACGCTACGGGATGAAAAGGCACACAAGTTCTTGGCCAGAGCATTGGAAGCCAAGGAAAATGTGCTACTGATCAAAAACTGGGATGATGATGGCAATTTCGCCTTTGGCATCACGGAGCACATCGATATTCCTGATGTGAAGTATGATCCACAGCTTGGCATTCAGGGAATGAATATAACGGTGTGCATAGAGCGACCCGGTTTCCGGGTGAAGAGAAGGAGAAGAAGAAGGACAAAGGTCCCGTATAGACACCGACTGACACCGGAAGAGAGCATGGTTTTCATCAAGAACACCTTTGGTGTTGAAATCTTGGAGAAGGTCAGGGAGAGAACATACCTGTTCTGAGGTGAGCCATAATGAGTACAAAGAAGGAACGTGGAAAGAAGCGCAAGAAAATGGGCAAAGGTAGCCGAACCTGTGTTCGTTGTGGCACTCACCAAGCAATAATCCGCTCATATGGGCTCTACATGTGCCGTCGGTGCTTTAGAGAAACAGCGGTGAAGCTGGGATTCAGAAAGTATAGTTAATGGAGGCCAGAGAGAAAATGACACTACTAGACCCATTGGCTGATGCGATGTCAAGCATCTACAACAGTGAGATAGTTGGAAAGCCCGAGGTAATCATTCAACCGGCTTCCAGTCTTATAGAAAGGGTTCTGCAGGTGATGCAGACGCAGGGATACATTGGCGAATTCGAACGCATAGACGACGGGATGTCTGGCAGGTTCCGTATCCAGCTTATGGGACGGACAAACAAGTGTGGTGTGATTAAGCCACGCTTTCCTGTCAAGCGCGACGGATTCGAGAGATACGAGAAGAGATTCCTTCCAGCTTACAACTATGGCATTTTGATTGTGACTACTCCTCTGGGAGTCATGACTCACAGAGATGCCAAGAACCACGGGATTGGTGGAAGACTACTAGCTTATGTGTATTAGGAGGCCGTCTGGAAATGTCTTCAAGCTATGTTTACGAGAAGCGGATTGAGATACCCGGTGAATGTCAGGTCTCACTCGAAGGAAGGACCGCCACCGTCACAGGCCCGAAAGGCACTCTGAGTCGGTCATTCCCTAATCCACAGGCTGACATCAAGATGGATGGCAATGAGTTTGTAGCTTCAACAGCTATTAGCCGCAAAAGAACCAAGGCCCTTGTCGGCACAGCAATTGCACATATTCGCAATATGCTCATCGGAGTTCAATATGGATATGTATACGAGATGAAGATTGTCTATAGCCACTTTCCTATGTCTGTTGAGACTCAGGGAGATCAGGTGTTAATCAAGAACTTCATCGGCGAGAGAGGTGTTCGTCGGGCGAAACTAATCGGAGATGTTGAAGTAAAGACCACGGAAGACGAGGTCATAATTAGTGGTATTGACATTGAGTCGGTTTCTCAGAGTGCTGCAAACATCCAGTTAGCAACTAAAATCCGAAACAAGGACAGGCGCGTGTTCCTTGATGGCATCTATGTCATCAGGAAGAGAAAGGGTGAGGAAGTAAAGTCGATTGTCTAAGGAGGAAGAAACCATGTCAAAGAAACCTGAACTCACAGACATATCCGGACTTGGTCCAAAGATGGAAGAGAAATTGAGAAAGGCTGGAGTCAAGACGGTGGCCAAGCTATCCAAGTCGGTGCCTGAAAAACTGGCTGGAAAAGTAGATGGACTCAGTGAATCTAGTGCCGCCAAACTTATCAAAGCTGCACAGAAAATGGTTTCTGCGCCCTCAAAGAAGCCCAAGGAAGAAAAGCCGAAAAAGAAGCCTGCTAAGAAAAAGGCGGAGCCCAAGCCAAAGAAAGCGGTGAAGAAGAAGGCAGAGGATAAGGTCAAACCGAAGAAGCCTGCTAAGAAAAAGGCGAAGCCTAAGCCAAAGAAGGCGAAGAAGAAAAAGGAACCGAAGAGGGTGCTTCCTCGAGATGAACTTATAGACCAGCGGCTGTTAAGAATTGCCAAGGCAAAACGGAAGAGGCAGCCAAAGTTCAGGCATGAGCAAGCTCATCGTTGGACACGAGTCAGTGACTCATGGCGAAAGGTGAGGGGAATCGACAGCGCAACCAGAGAGAAACGCAAGGGCCGGATCGCAATGGTTTCTGCAGGATATCGGAAGCCAAGAGCTGTCAGAGGTATGCATCCCTCGAGGTATATTGAGGTCTATGTTCAAAAGCCAACAGATGTTGAGGGTCTGGACCCGGACATTCATGCAATACGCATTGGATCCACAGTTGGGCTCAGGAAGCGTCAAGAAATCATCAGGAAAGCGGATGCCATGCTACTCAGAGTTCTGAATCCAGGAGCACCGGAGAGCATTGGCGAAGAGGATCTCTTTACAGATCTCGAGGACTTGGAGTTGGATTAGGCATGAAACTCACGACACAGAAGAGACTTGCTGCAGAAGTCATGAAGGTTGGAATGTCAAGGGTCTGGATAGACCCTGAGTTCGAGGACGAGGTTTCTCTCGCTATCACTAGAAATGATATCCGACGGTTGGTCGATGAAGGAGCTATTCAACGGAGGCAGAAGATCGGAGTCAGCAGAGGAAGGGCTCGTCATATTCTTCGTCAGAAACGCAAGGGTCAAAGAAAAGGGGAAGGAAGGCGAAAAGGCAAGTACACATCCAAGCTGTCCAGCAAAGACCGATGGATGATGAAGATACGCCCTATGCGGAAGGAGCTGAAGAAGCTAAGGGATGAGGGTAGAATCACAAGGAGAGTCTATCGGGATTTATACCTCAAAGCAAAGGGCAACGCGTTTAGGAACACTGCACATCTGCGTACCTATATTGCTGAACA
>JBHLQS010000050.1:0-16982 GCA_048883405.1 Candidatus Thorarchaeota archaeon | reverse complement strand
TGAATATAGGCTTTCAAGATGGGTTCCATCTCAACTATTTCTCGAGGATTGGTAAACCGAATCTGGCGCCCCGCCTGTGTATTCTCCCCTGGTTTGATTAGAATACCATTGGCATCTTTCAACAAGGCACCTTTGAAAAACATAAGCGCACAGTAGTGTTTGAATCCCTGAATTATAACTATGTTACTTTTCTGAAACGTGTAGCAAGGCTTACCCCACTTCAATTCCTCAGTTAGCCCACAGTCAAGAATGATCATTCTCAATCTCTCGAATTCTTCCTGCCACTCTTTGGCTTTGCTCAAATATGCGTCAACCTTGGGATTCATCCTATTCATCTATTGGCCCTCTGAAATGAAGTGCGTCTATTCTGCTTACAATTTCTTTCATTCTTTAACAAGGTATTCGTAGCGGAAGCTGCAGATGAATCACCGTTGCTTTCTAAGGTAGACAGGAGTATTAGCGGCGGTACGATAGAGTAATGGGGACATGCCCTTTTCACATTACTGAGTACCCTTTCTCCCTCTCACCATCTTGTAACGAAGGGACGCTTCTGACTCTTGGGGATCTATAGCTCCCTGTTCTTCAAATGGTTTCTCTCCTTTGCTGGATCATCAGCTTTTGCCAGTACAAAGAATGCTACAATGAGGATAATTGATGCCGCCATGAAAGGAACTATCCCAATTAGGCCTGAGTGGGGCGCTCCGACTACTGGCGTGGCTGTTGCGTCTGCCAAGAAACCTAGTAGAAGAGGTCCCATGACGAAACCAAAATCACTGATCATACGATAGAGTCCCATGGATATCTCCAGTTTGTCCTGTGGTGATACATCGGTCACATAAGCCGCGATAGGACCTGAGAACCCAATGACTGCTCCATATACTGCCATGACAAAAGATAACGCGAAAATGTCTGTGGAGAACGGAATTATCAAAGTGACTCCTGCACTCAGAATAAGGCATAATGCTAAGGGTATCTTCCTCCCAATTCTATCCGAAATACTTCCCATCGGGGTTATTGTAAGAGCTGTTGTTATTCCACCAATAGTTAGGATAAGGCCGATGGCACCTGAGTCCAGCCCTAAGTTATTCGCCGCATATAGGGGTACTAGTGTAGTTCTCACCCCTGTCCGCAGAAAGAACGTTGTAAAGACCGCAAAGGTCACCAAGAGGAATGAAGGGGTAGAGAGAACTTCCCGCATGTCATGAAGGATTTGATCTCTGGAAAGAGAAGATCCATTTCCAGAATTAGGCAGCTTTGGCAGTATGAATGTTGGAATTAAACTGATGCCAGTTAATATTGCGTAAGCGAAAAAAGGTGCACGAATGTCATATGTGTCGGCAATAATTCCTCCAAATGTAGGCCCAAAGATGGCACCAAGAAGCAACATTCCCATGTAAAGACTCATCCATTGTCCTCTCTTCTCCTCTCCAGAGATTTGAGCAAGGAACACTGTTGCTGTGGTCACATAGAGAGCTGAACCTGCCCCCTCGATCATTCGAGCAATAACAAGAGTAGAATAGTTGGGAGCGAAGCCAGCTAGCACGGATGAAGTAGAGATGAGAACCAGGCCTGACATCATGATTTTCTTCTTATCAAACCTCCTTGAAACAAGACCCGCAGGCAGATCAAGAAGCATTCGCATTAGCGCAAAGGATGACACAACGAAACCGACGAGTGTGTATGAAACTTGGAAGCTCTCCGCATATGTTGGTAGAATTGGAGCGACCATGCTCAGACCAATGATGACTAGGAACGTCACCAGAGAGAGATTTAATACAGTAAGTACGTTTCCTTCATAGTTTAGGCTAGGACTCTTTGCATTGTCTAGTTCTATGCGATTCTCTTCCAACATTAGCGACATTCCTTGGCAACATGGGCTCCAGGTTTATGACTAAAGTACTTTCAGATTGAACCATGTACTCGAGAATGATGGAAGATCAACTGAATCGCGTGTTCAATCACAACCGTTCTTTTCTCTCATTCTAATATTGTGATTTCTTGAGATAAGTCCTGAAGAGCTTATCCAAAATCTGCATGAAAGGTATTGCGGCTATCAACGTCACTGCACCAACACCGGTTTCAATTGAAAAGAAATCACCAGCCAAAATGAATATTCCATTGAAGATTGTATAGAGGAAGGATACAATTACAAGGATTGGCAACCATACGTAGATAGCGATACGAAATTGGAATCTATGTCGAAATGCTGAGAGAGAAATGACGAAGCAGATTGCTGCAAGTACAGCTGGAAGAAACCAGCCGCTTAGTAGGAAATTCTCTCCATACATCTCAATGAATTGGAATAATGAAAGACTTGTTCTACCCTGGATTGTAACGAATGGCAGCAGAAATCCTGAACTAAGTGTTAGTATTCCTAGAATATATGGGGTCTCTCGAATCAGATGGAATCTTCTGGGTTCCCATATGCGTAAGTCGAGGACAAGCAGTATCCCCATACTAGACAGAATGAGTAATGCTGGAAACAAGATAGAACCTGCTTTTCCTACAAGAACCCCTGAGGATATCCGAGTCGAGTCTTCTTGCACAGCTATGACAAAAAAGAGCACCTTTCCAATGGTCAATGGTAATATCTCCCCAGTATAGAGATTGGAAAGAGGACCGGTACCGGAATTCAATTGAACCTGTAACCAAATAGCGCCAGGTTCACTCGACCTCCACCACAAAGAAACCACGTCGGCGTTTGCTGCTCCTGTTTCCGTTCTGATGGTGCTTCCTCGAAACGTCAGCTGATTGTTGAAAGAAAGGTGGAGTTCTGGCAGCGATGCGCCATCTTCGAAGTGATTATCAATCCACCTTATGATATTGTGACCCCAGGAAGGATGAACTTCGTGGCCCCAATTAGGGACTATATCTAATGTGAGGTCTGTCTGTATCGCACCTATTGTATCCATCATTGATGTGATGGGGAAAAATTGGTCGTCCGTGCCAAACATCATCAAGACAGGATTAGTTAGCAATCTTGCGTATGCCAGCGGATCAAACCATTTGATTATATTGTCCAATTCATCAGATCCAATATCGTACGAGGGCACTATTACAAGATTCAGCAGAGAGCCTGAACTCAACGAGTTTGGGAAATTCCCTGCAGCAATCATTGGGATTGATCCATCAACACGAGAGTCGATTCCTGACAGAATGAAAGTGACCAATCCGCCCATTGAGTTTCCAGCTACAATCAGTGCATCTGCCTTCACAAAAGGCAACGATTCAAGGAGGGTTAATGCACGTGCAGCAGCCCATACAGAGTGAAAAAGACTGGAGTCTTCAGGGCCAGTGGTCACATTCAGGAATGTGAATGGACTCAGAGCTGGATATCCTGTGGAGTTGCCTGAGCCAGGTTGGTCAATTCCCATGACTATGAATCCCGCAGCAGCAAATTCTCTAAGCATCAGCAAGTAGTCTGAGTATTGCTCGCCATAGCCATGAAGATAGAGAATTGTGGGCCTGGCAGATGTGAGGTCCTGTCTTGAAATGATCACCGAATTGATTCTCACCGTCGCACCATTGTATACCTCGCTTACATAGTCAAAATACCATTCATTGATGGACACACTTGTGTTCTGATACTCAATCACAGAGTCACTTGATGAGTGATTGTTCAAACTGACAGGTGATACGATTGCACTTGTGAGGTTCCAATAACTAGTATCGTAGTCTTCCGCTGGAGGAACATCCGCATATCGTTCAGGATAGTTTGACCCAACAAAAAACAGCATCACTGTGATACTGCCTAGGAATAGGGTCATCACAACCAAAGCAAGGACTGATACTCTTCTATTCATGAATGTATCACAGCTTATTGCAACAGAGGATGACTCTAACAAAGCCTTTTTGGAATGGAGGTTACAACAAGCCCCTTCCTGCAAGATGGCTCTCATTCCCTGTAGCTGCATTGAACGAGTTTTGTTCGGCATTCATTAGGAGATAAGGAGTGCAGATTAGCCGGATTTGGAGCGGAGCTTTAGCAAGGTCCGTTTCAAAAGACTATTAAGAATCATGATTCGTTTTCCGCAGCTGCCTATGATCAGAAGCTCCTACAGAGAGAGGTGTTGACAATGGGAAGCAAAGGAACGGAAATAGTCAAAGCCAAGCTTGATGTCGATGAACTACTGAAGCTGCTGAATAAGGCGTTTGCAGACGAGTGGTTGGCCTACTATCAATACTGGGTTGGTGCACAGATAGTCAGTGGACCAATGAGAGGTTTCCTGGAATCAGAATTAATGGAACATGCTGGTGATGAGCTAAGACATGCTGGGATGCTTGTGGAGAGAATGATTCAGCTGGGTGGAACACCCCTGCTTAAACCTGAGGACTGGTATACGGAAACAAACTGTGGATATGAAACGCCATCAGACCCATCAGTCCGTGCATTGTTGGTCCAGAATATCAAGGGAGAACAGTGTGCCATAGATGTCTACAACAAATTGGTCGAGATTACCGAGGGAAAGGATCCAATAACGCATAAGATGGTCCTAGAAATTCTAGCAGATGAGGTTGAACATGAAGAAGACCTCGAGGCTATTCTTGAGGACCTAGAAAAGATACCTTCCAAGTAAGACTGCTATAGCGCTGAGCATGGATTAGTACAGCATGAAGAGCTGTTTTCTTAGACAGCTAGTACTGTGACTCCATAACCAGTTCCAAATCACATCCACATCTATGATTAGAAACGCAGTGATTACTAGACTATGAGGCAGGAAATAATCGGTTTCCAAATTGGTGAGGACTAGAAACAGCGGTGCTAGAATATAGAGGATTACAGGTTGCTGAGCGCCCTCTTCATTTCGAGAAATCCTCTTGCGAATTCCTTATCTTCTGAGAAACGTATCTAGAAATATGATTGAAGTTTATCTCTATGGCAATCTCAAAGAAACTGTCAAGAACAGTATTCCTGACGCCAATAATATTCTAATGTGCAACCATGTGGACGGTGAGCATTTCCAAGACCTATTGCATCGATTGGGATTGAAAATGAGTGATGTTGGAGATTGCTACATCAATAATGCTCTAGCAAAACCTGAGAATGAAATTCGGGACCGTGACACAATAGAACTTAATCAACACATCTAATTCGCGATGTTGACTAAGTAGAACTACTCAATTCACTCAATCGATTCCAGCATTGCACCCAAGAGATCAACTGCTTTAGAACGACCCTTCCTCCTTTCGAGCATGGCATGAAGAACACTATCCGTTGAGCAGTCATTCTAATTCATGAATCAAGATGTACAAAGGCAAAAGAAGATATGACGACTTTGTTGCTAGAATTCTATGTCTTCTAGTCCCAACTCTATTCGAGTATTAGATTTGCTTGTGGGTCTGATCCTAATCATATTGGGTTCATGGGTAATTCTTGGTGGAACACTCGCTGAAGCTATCATTCTTCTTATCTTTGCAGTGGGCCTTGTTCTTATTGGAATTGCAAGGATTTCCAAGGGGGTAGCTGTAACGAGTTTCAAACGAACAAACAGAGCAATACACGTTATCACAGGTTTCCTGTCAGTAATCCTTGCTCTCATAGTACTGGTCTTTCCTGCCTTTGGAATCGATCTCCTAATCTCAATTGTGGCAATAGCCCTTTTCTTCTCAGGTGTTGCTAGGATCATAATCTTCTATAGCGAGGCCGAAATGAGCATGAGGACCCGTGGCTTTCACCTTCTTGTGGGGGCTATTGGAGCGGCAATACCTGTTCTAATCCTAATTATCCCTGGACTCGGTTTCATCACACTTGCCCTGTTTGCTTCGATTGCTTTCATCATAGCCGGGGCTGCACGCGTCGTCAGTGGAGTTTCTGGGGACCTCTAATTGATGTAATCCAGGGATGGGATATCTGCTTAAGACAACTGATGGCTAAACTGCGACCGTCCTTGACTTCCCTTTGTCCCATCCCAGCTTCTTCGCCTGCTTGAACGCAAAACTTGCCTCATCATATCGTCCGAGAATCCACAGAGCAAGTCTGAGCTGATTCCAGAGTTCAGGATTATCCGGATTCTCTTCAAGTTCAGCTGATAGCCTATTCTCTATTCTGTCATACCTCTCAATCTCTCTCTTATTGATGACCTGAGCTGCCCGAAGAACCCCGCTTATGAACTCACCCGAACGTTGAAGAACATAGGACTGAAATTCTAGCGGGGTTTCCTTGAGGAATGAATTGATTGTAACTCCAGGTGTGTCCTTCTCCCGCCGGAGGTCGCCTTCCACCAACCGGCGCTCATAATCCGTTTGCATGAAATTCAGAAGTTCTTCCAAATGGACGACAACAGGGTCATTTTCGCCAAGATTGTCAATAGCCTTCTGCCATTCATGGTAAACAACTTCAGTACCAATTGCGTATAGGCCACTAGGTGTTAGTTTCATTTTCTTCAAGTCATTGAGAAGCGTCTTTACTGTATATACATCTCTGACTGGCAATTTCCTACTCATTTCCATTCACTCACATCTGCCCGTCCTATTATGTTGTGATGCTACCTCAGCTCCCCTGTTATTCCACTCACAATTCGAACGACTCCCACAGTGATCATCGCTGCGGATACTAGGAGAATTGAGGTATAGAATCCCAGTCCAGGTACTACTGCAGCAAGGAAACCGAAACCAAAGGCAATGACACCGCCAACCATGTATAGAGCTCTGGCCCATGTGGCAAGTTCCTTCTCCAAGTATCCGACTATTATCCTTGACATTCCCATGAGCATAATCGCAAAGGTCACCATAGTAACTAGAAATGTGATTGTAAGATCAGGGAATAGTACCACTCCAAATGATATCAGAGTTGTAGCAACGCCCACGGCTCCTTTGATAACTCGGGATCTCGCATCAATTTGTTTCATGAAGATGCTCTTCAGAATCCTGATAATACCAACAAATGCCAATGCAATCGCAATCGTCAAGATTATTGTGCGCTGTGCCAAGGTGGGATCTATGACGATCCACAGGCCTACCACAACAATCGCAAGACCAATCAATGTGTCTAGACCACTTGACCAGCCAGGGTAGTATTCAGAAGACATGTTTTGTCATAGCCTCCGCTTTTATGAGGATTTTATCTAATTTCATCTCTCTTTCAAATCTAAACGAAAACAAAATGGAAAATTAGTCTAAGTCTAAACAGCGGTCCAGATGAGCATTAGGCCCATCTTACTCATGCCGCTATTTCTTCTTCTTGGCCGGAGCCGCCTTTGGTTCGGCTTTCTTCTTCTTTGTCGTTGGTTTCTTCTTTGCCATTGGCTTGTCTCCATTAGTTTTGGAACATGAAGTGATAACGGATGAGATTGATGAATCAGATCTGACTAAGACTATTCGTCATCGTCATCCCAGTCATCGTCGTCCCAATCGTCGTCATCATCGGCCCAGATGTCTTCATCGTCAAAGCACATGAAGTTCACCTCTTGACTATGCTGCTCAAAAAAGGAGTAAAGAATGACCATGGAAAATACGGACTGAATGGCACCCCAAACTCAGAATCAAAGGCCAATGAGCACTATTTATCGAATAATAACCGTTATCAAGTTGACTAATTGTTAAAAGTGGTTATAGACCTCGTAGACAAGAATATTAGCAGATATGACATGCGCGAAGGTGTGTCACTATTTGTCGTTTCGGAGAACTGATGTATTGTGAGCGATGCAGATGTATCTGATTCCACTGCAATCAATGTCACAATGAAGGGGCAATCACAGCTTGTTGTAATTCTGGGCAATGCCAAGATAATAAGAGAATCAGCAAGGAAACTCAGATCTCTCGGGGAAGCAGTTAGAGTCGGAAGGGGTGCATTTCTTATTCATAGCCAAACATCTACTGAGAAATCACCTTTACAGGACTTACCAACGATTACCTTCAAGAAAGCACGTGAGATTCCAAGTGTCAGTGAACATGGAGGAGAGGTAGGCGACAGGCGTGTCTATTCAGTCGTTTCTTATCGTTTCAGGAATCCTACTGCCACCCAGAAGAAGAGAGTAGAGCGATTAGTTCGAAGATCAAGTTCAATTCGATTACGACCCAGCGTCCTCTTATTTCCTGTTCTGAGATCAAAGGAAAGGCGAAAACTACTGGAATCCGATGAGAAGCATGTGCTAATGGATTCAAGGAAACTGAGTGAAGAGTTACGTGGTCTAGGAGCAGAGGCGTTCAGATGGTCACGGCTCAGAATAATTGATCATCCATCCGAACTACATAATGCCGTTGCTCGTACGTTATCACATGATTTCACATCCTTCGAAACGCTGGCCAGAGACTTGCGCAATCAAGCCAAAGGGATCGAGACGCAACCCAAGATCCTAAAGAAACGATACGCGATTCTTTCTAAGAGATATGATGAATTGAAATTCAAATGGAGTCGTGCTAGCAAGATTTGGAGTTATGATGCAACGAAATTGCTTACACGTGGATATAATATGATGCTGAGTGTTAGGCGTGTTA
This sequence comes from Candidatus Thorarchaeota archaeon, assembly GCA_048883405.1. Lineage (GTDB taxonomy): Archaea > Asgardarchaeota > Thorarchaeia > Thorarchaeales > Thorarchaeaceae > SMTZ1-83. The sequence goes on along the minus strand of JBHLQS010000050.1, from coordinate 8,546 downwards.
TTGATTCATCCATCTCCTAAGGTAGAGAGCTGCATAGGCAGCATTGAGATAGAGTATTGGAGAAATTCCTCTTTCGCAGTCCTGAGCATCCTTCCATTCTATTGCTCTCTCATAAAAGAAAATCCAAACACCCAAATAATGGAGTTATGAATTCTGATTCGCTCATTCAGATGTGGCTTCGATGACCCCTCTTATTGCACATCCATAAAACGGAGTTGCTGTATATGGCTCCCAGTAACATATCGTCTGATCTTGCATTTAGAAATTGGATTCTCCAACAACCAGAAGGAGAAACACTGCTTAGATGCTATCAGTGTGGGCGATGCACTAGTGCCTGTCCTGTCGCTGAAATTGATCCATCTTTCAATCCTCGTCTTTTCCTTGAGAAAGTCATCTTTGCTGATGATTCCTTAACCGAGAATCAACTCATCTGGTCCTGTCTTACCTGTGAGCAATGTGAGGTACGGTGTCCTGAGCATGTGAAAATACCTCAGATTCTAATCCTTGCTAAGGTCAGAGGTCTAGCCATTGGAAACACACCGCAGATAGCTCTAGAACGTGCCCGCTCCATTATGTCACAGGGAAGAACAATCCAAGTTAGTGACCCCATGCTCAAGACACGCGATAAGATGGGGCTTCCATCTCTAGGAAGCCCACCAGTTGAGCAGCTTTCTAAGGCACTCAAGGAACTAGGGCTTGCTAAGAGGCTCGATTCAATCAAAGGAGATGATGCCGATGAGTAAAGCCATTGAATACACTTACTTCCCTGGCTGCATGATTCCATTCAGACTCCCACACTTCGAGCTAACAATGCGGGAGGTTCTAAGGCGACTGAATATCGAGCTTATCGCTGATGAAGGACATACTTGTTGCCCAGAACCAACAACTTTCACTGGTGTGGATTTTGAAGCATGGCTCACAATTGGAGCTAGAAACATTGCAGTCAGCGAGGCCACTGGAAGAGACACGATGGCATTATGCAGTGGCTGCTTCCATACTTTGGCTTTAGTCAGGCACACACTACAATCCGACAGTGAAATTCGCGAGCGTATAAACAAACGACTGAACAAGATTGGAATGGAAGCCACAGGAGAAGTCAGTGTGAAGAACATTCTACATGTATTGCATGAGGACGTGGGTCTAGACAGGATTAGAAAGAAGATAGTTCAGCCTCTAAAGAATCTCTCACTTGCTGCTCACTATGGCTGTCATCTTGTAAGGCCGATTGATGCGACTCATATGGATGATGCAGAGGATCCGATGTGGATGGATGATTTGATTGAGGTGACAGGTGCCAAACCTATAGATTACCCTGACAAGATGGCATGCTGTGGAGCGCCAATCTCCCCTTCAGATGAGTCCAAGTCTTTTGTCCTGACAGCTAAGAAGCTGGAAAAGATAAGAAACGCTGGTGCAGATGCCATCGTGTTGGTATGTCCAACCTGCTACACCCAGATGGAGATGCAGCAGAAAAAGGTTATCGAGTACTTAGATCCAGAATTCAGTCTGCCTGTTCTATACTTAGGAGAGATGCTCGCTCTTGCAATGGGACTGACAGACCTTGTTGTTGATAATTCTAGAAGGTATCATAGAGTGAAAATCCAACCTCTGTTGGAGAAGCTGGGGGTTGGCAAATGACGATGAAGACTGTAGTTGTGATTGGAGCTGGACTTGCAGGTATACAGGTTGCTCAACAGCTCTCGGACCTGGGTCTGAGAGTTCATCTTGTAGAGAAGGAAGCAACAGTTGGGGGCCTCTCGACTCATCTTGGCAAGGTCTTTCCTACTGACGACTGTGCACTCTGTCTTGATGTCTGTGAGGAATTGTATGATGGGAAGCATCGTCGTTGTCAATATAGAAGCTTACTTGGGCTACAGAAGGGGCTGACACTCCATACATTGACCCATGTCAAATCCATCAAGAAGAATGGAGGCAAGTTCTCTGTGTCCCTCCGGACCGCTCCGAGGCTCATTTCGGCAGACAGATGTGTCGTGTGTTTGGAGTGCATCAATGTCTGTGATGTTGAGGTCCCGGACGCGATGAACCTCGGGAAGAGCCAGCGGAAGGCCATCTACAGACCAATTCCGCAGGGAGCCCCACTCATCCCAGTGATTGATATCGAGTCTTGCAGCAAGTGTGGAAAATGCGTTGAGGTCTGTGGAGTGGATGCCATCAATCTAGAACAGAAAGCCAAGAGCCGCACTGTTAAGGCTGATGCAGTGGTCATTGCAACGGGTGTGGAGGAGAGAAATCCAATCTTGCTTCCCGGATATGCATATGGCGAGTGCGACGATATCCTTACTCAACGAGAGTTAGCTCGTCTTCTTGACTCGACAGGACCTACAAATGGTTTAGTCCTCACCTCCTCAGGAAATCCGGTAGAATCTGTCACGATGGTTCTGTGTGCAGGTAGTAGGGACCTGAACGCGGTCGAGTACTGTTCACAGGCCTGCTGTACATATAGCCTGAAGCATGCAACCATGCTGAGAGGTCTAGGGGTCAATGTCACTATATGTTACATGGACCTCCGAATCCCGCCGCACAGTCAGCACTATCTCGATCTGGCAAGAGAGCTAGGGGTCACCTTTGTGCGAGGTAAACCTGACCACGTCATCATCCGAAACGAGGCTCCGGTCACAGTTGTGGAGGACACCGAGTCGAAGAAACGACTTGAGCTTGAGTCAGACCTTGTTGTATTGGCCTCACCCCTCATCCCTCTCGCATCTGAGAAGGATGAGTTCCCAGCAATGCTTGACCAGTATGGATTCATCTCCCGTCAGGCCTCCAAGAAAGGAATCTATGCTTGTGGGACATCAACAGGACCCACTGACATCCCCACGAGTGTGACTGAGGCAAACTCTGTGGCATTACAGGTCTACATGGACTTAGGGGGTGCCTAGATGAAGAAGCTGTTTCTCTGTACCTGCAACAAGACACTCAATCGGACATTGGACTTCTCTAAGATTGAGAAGGAGATGGCAAAGACCTTTGACATCATTGAGACTGTTGACAGTCTCTGTTTGGAGGAAGGACTATCCAAGCTAAAAACGAGCCTCTCAAATGATGATAGAGTGGCGATTGGAGCATGCAGTTCTCAAATCATTGGTATTCCCGTGAAACAGAGTACCAAGCATGAACTCATTTCTTTTGTACCCCTCAGAGAACACGTAGCCTGGGTTCATCCAGATGAGGGTAAGTCTGCAACAAACAAGGCCATCGTCCTTCTATCTGATGCTGCAGTAGAGCTGGACTATATCGAACCACCAACTGAGTTCAAGGAGAATATGACTGAAAGAGTCCTCGTTATTGGAGGCGGGATTGCTGGTCTAAAAGCTGCATCAGATCTCAAACATCTGAATCTGGGAGTAACTCTTCTTGAGCCAATGGACCAGAATGCTGACAAGTACTATGAAGCCTCTCTGTACATGGGTGAAGGAGAATTGCTAAGACAAGAACTCGAGGCCCTTCAGAAGTCACTCACCAAGGTGGAGCGAGTCCAAGGTTCTGTGCAAGAGGTCCAAGGGCAGATGGGATCATACGAGATCACCTTGAAAGATACCAATGGTGTCATGACCACGCAGGACTATGGAGCGGTTATAATTGCTACAGGCACTGAGTACTGCCTCCCTGGCATAGCAAGGAAGTGTCGCTATGGGAAATCCGACAGAGTTGTGACTCTCCAGAGCCTAGTCAGGAAACCCAGGAAGAAGGATGTAAAGGGAAACTCGACCATCTTGGTCGTAACCGATCCTGATGTCCAGATGTGCTCAGCTGAGGGGAGTCATCTCCTGAGATCAGCTGAGTCTCTTGCTAGTCTAGGAAACACTGTCTTTGTTTCTCATTCAAACATCAGGACAGAGGACGAGAATCTCTATCGAAAAGCCAGGGACTCCGGAGTGATCTTTGTACGTGGTAGGTTGACCAAGGTCAAGGAACATGATGAGGGTATGACATGCCTTATTGAAAGCACGCTCGAATCGATGGAGAGAGAGGTCACCGTGGACACTATCGCGGTGTTTCAGATGGTCGGCCCAGTCAGCGACACAGCCCGCTTGGCAACCACACTTGGTCTGGAACGCAATGATCACAACTTCATCAAAACCAGGTACGACAAGATGAAACCAGTACAGGCCTCAAGAAGGGGTATGTTTGTGGCAGGAGGGGCGAAGATGCCAATGGGCCTCTCACATGCATTGGCTTCAGCTCAGAATGCCGTCTTGGAGGTCATGAAGATAGTCAAGACTCCCTTACAGCGTTCTGGATGGATGCCGGTCATCGATGATGAAACATGTGATGTATGTAAGGCATGTATTGAGGCCTGTCCCAATGATGCATTACGTCTGTACGAAGACAAAGTGATTCATATTCCTGCACACTGCGAGTTCTGTGGTATCTGCGTGTCATCCTGTCCAACTCGTGCTATTGAGTTCCAATCACACAGCAAGGAGAGCTGGCTTGCGAGACTCGAGATGATAGCTAAGACCCATAAGCGTCTTGAGAAGAAGAAACCATTCACACTCATCTACGCATGTAGTGAGTGTGCCAACGCGTCTGTGGACCAGGCTGGTTTTGCTGGAAAGAGCTATTCCACAGGAACCTATGTGATTCAGTTCCCCTGTGCTGGGATGGTCTCTCCTATTGAGATTCTAAAAGGTCTGGTTGTAGGAGCGGAGCGAGTCATAGTGGCACACTGTCCACCTGGCGGATGTCATCACCAGAGCGGTGATCATCTCTCAGAGCTTGTTGTAAGCCTTACTAAGAATCTGTTACGTGAGATAGGTCAAGACCCAGCCCGAGTTCTTGCGACATATATGATGGCGGCTACGCCTGAGAAGATGCAGAAGGAGGTGGGGCTGCATGGATAAGCGTGAACGACTTATTCAGAAGATACGGAACATTGCAGTGCAGACACCAACTCAGATTCTGGAAGTACCAGAGAAAGTGGAGGGATTTGGAAGCATTAGTTACAGGCCGCCTTCGTGCAGTGCATGCAAGAAGTGCATTGAGGTATGCGAGGTTGAGGCTCTTGACTTGGAAGCATCAGTGAGACTTCCAGATTATCTAGCGGCAGTATTGCCTGAGGATGGTTTTAGGTCCAAAAACCGTGAATCCCTGATATCACTGTTACAAGTGCTGAATAAGAATGGTGAAACGCAAATCGTTTCTGTACCCGCTGGTCTTCCAGGATACGGTTCCATAACTTGGTCAGCTCAAAGATGCATTGCCTGTAACAAGTGTGTTGAGGCTTGCCCAGAGGACTGCCTTACACTGGAGAAGACATATGACTTGGTGAGTGTCATAGGTGAGGTAGAAGCGCCTCCATCAGTAGAGGTGTCTGATTGGGAGCCATTCATAATCTGTTTCGTGTGTTGGGAGTGTTCTCACTCCGCCGCTGATCTGGCTGGATTGATGCATCTACATTATCCTACCAATATTCGCACTGTAAGAGTTCCCTGTAGTGGCGCAGTGGAACCCATTCAGATAATGACTGCCTTGGAGAATGGAGTAGATGGGGTATTAGTGACAGGGTGTCTTCTGTCTGAATGTCACTATGGCGGTGATGACCCACTGGCTGGAAACTTCATGCAGGCTGACTTCGTTCATTTCTGGCAAAGCATGCTCGAGGATATTGGCCTTGGTGGTAGGCTATACATCGACTTTGCATCAGCAGCTATGGGAGTAAAGTTTGCAGAGATTGTGACTGAGTTTGTTGAGAAGATCAAGAAGTTAGGACCTAGTCCTGTCAGAGGGAAACTGGAGGTGGAATCCTAGTTGACAAAGAAGAAGAAAGAGGAAGATCGGATTGGAGTCTTCATTTGCAGCTGTGGGACAAACATTGGTGGTGTAATCAACGTAAGGAAACTGGCTCGAGAGTTCAAGGACTATCCTGGTGTTGTGTTCTCCACGTCAAACATGTTTACCTGTTCAAAAGATGGACAGGACTCGATAGCCTCGAAGATCAAAGAGCATAACCTCACAGGTGTCGTCATTGGAGCCTGTACACCCAAGCTCCACGAACAATTATTCAGAGAGATACTTGAAGAGAGCGGTCTCAACGCATTCCGCCTTGCACAAGCAAACCTTAGAGAGCATGACACATGGGTCCATGGCGATAAACCAGAGGAGGCATACAAGATTGCATATGACCTCGTGGCGGGTGCCATTGAACGGGCAAAGAAGCTGGAAGACATCGGGTTTGAAGAATACCCTGTGGAAAAGAGTACTCTAGTGATTGGTGCTGGAATTGCAGGCATACAGGCTGCTCTTGACCTAGCGGACAAGGGCATCAAGGTCTACCTTGTAGAGCGGTACACATCAATTGGTGGATATATGGCCCGTCTAGAGAAGACCTTTCCAACCCTTGACTGCTCAATGTGCATTCTCTCACCCAAGCTGTCTGCAATAGAGCGTCACAAGAACATTGAGCTGCTCAGCTACTCAGAGGTTATTGATGTTGAGCGAGACTATGGTAACTTCAAGGTGCGCATCAAGAAGAAACCTAGGTATGTGAACATGGAGGAGTGTATCAACTGCGGAGCCTGTGAGCGCAACTGTCCTGCAACTGGTCCTGATGAGTGGAACCTTGGACTTGGAGAGAGAAAGGCAGTATACAAGCCGTTCCCACAGGCTGTCCCAGGTGTGTTCTTTCTCGATAGGGAATCATGTCTTCACTGGACAGAAGGTTGTTCCATCTGCAAAGAGAAGTGTCCTCGTGAAGCCATTTCATTCGATGTGGAAGAGGAAGAGATTGAGATCACTGTTGGAGCAATCCTAGCTGCAACTGGATTCAAAGAGATGGACATCGAGGAGCTGCCAGAATATGGAGGAGGGAAATTCACCAACGTGTTGACTGCAGGTCAATATGGTCGTCTATTGAGTCTTGTGGGACCAACTGAGGGGAAGATACTCTTACCTCCAAAGTTCGAGAAGGTTCCCAAGCGCATTGCGTATGTAAACTGCGCAGGATCAAGGGATGAGAATCATCGGTCTTGGTGCTGCAACTTCGGATGTATGTACACTCTGCGACATGCTGAGATGACCAATAGACTGTACCCCGATGAGATCGAGCAATGGATAATCTATCATGAGCTCAGAGCCGGTGGTAAGGAGTACGAGCAGTTCTATAGACGAGTGAGAGAGAGCGGAGTGAGGTTTGTTCGAGGCTTTCCAAGTGACATGGTAGAGGAAGAGGACGGCAGCATCAGCTTCACCGTGTTTGATCAGGGGACAGGCCGTCTACTGCGTCTGAACTTTGACATGGTCGTCTTGACTATGGCTATCGATCCATCACCGGGAGCAGCACATTTGGCGCATATGATTGGAGTGGACCGGAGTGAAGGTGGCTTCATGAAGGAACTACATCCGAAGCTCGAACCTGTGAACACCAAGTCTAGGGGTGTATTTATCGCTGGTGCCTGTCAGAGTCCCAAGGACATTCCAGCAAGTGTTGCTGACGGAAAAGCCGCAGCAAGTGCAGCCGCCTCACATGTCCTCAAGGGGACAGTCCGTGTCCAGATGGACAAGGCTGTTGTCGATGAAACGCTATGCATTGGCTGTGGTCTTTGCGAGAAAGTGTGTCCATTCGCTGCAATATCTATGGTTGTCAATGAAGACGGAGGCGGGCTAGCGGAAGTGAGCTCGCTTCTATGTACAGGATGTGGGAAGTGTCAGGTCGTTTGTCCGACTGGGGCTATCTCTAGAAGAAACTTCACAACAGAGCAGATAGAGGCTGAGATACTCGGACTCATCTCAGCATACAAAAGCCGTAAAGAGGCTGAGAAGACACCTGGAGGTGTATCACCATGACAGAAAACAATAACAAAGAAGGTCCTCCAGCGGTTTTAATTGACCCCATTGATATGTCTAAACTCGATCCTGCATTCAGAAGAGAGATTCAGAGCATGCCACATGCTGATGAGTTGTCAGCCTGTTTTGCCTGCTCGACTTGCACAGCAGCATGTCCTATTGCGAACATATGGGATATCAAGCCTCATCAGCTAATTCGTATGATCCTTCTTGGAATGCGGGAAAAGGTACTATCGTCAAAAGAGATCTGGCTCTGTCTTACTTGCTTCGAGTGTCAAGAACGATGTCCACAGAATGTGCGAGTGACCGACATCTTCTTTGACTGTAAGAATCTCGCAGCTGAAGAAGGTTGGATTCCAAGCAGTATCGTTGCTCTTGGAAAGGAACTCATTGAGAAAGGCCAGCTATATACTGTCACTGCTGACTGGGAAAGGGAGGACCTAGATTTAGAACCCGAAGTGCCTGGGCTCTCGACGGAGTCTGTGAAACGGACTCTCAGTGAAACAAGAACAGGTCGACTCGTCAAGGGAGGTGAATAGAATGCCAACATATAGCCTATACATGGGCTGCAGTGTTCCAGCAAATTATCCCAATTATGAAGCAACTATGCTTCAAGTAGCAGAGGCCTTAGGACTGGAACTTCAGTACCTTGAAGGTGTGTCATGCTGTGGGAGTCCTAACCTAAGAGCAATGGACTACTGGGGATGGGTGATAGTGAATGCTCGTACGCTTGCCATAGC
>JBHLQS010000049.1:0-17105 GCA_048883405.1 Candidatus Thorarchaeota archaeon | reverse complement strand
GGCAGGGATGTAAGTACCAAGGTTCGCCGAGGTATTCAGTCCACTGCTACTAATGCCCGAGGCGTGTAGTCAGAAACGGTGGCTCGCGCAGTACCTAGAGTTGTCAAGGTTCAGAAGTTGTAACGAATGCCTTCATCCTTTGTAGGTCAACCTTATGGGCTTCATCTGTTCTAAACAGGAGTTCTAACTGCCGCTTTGCAGAATCAGGATACCTTTCTTGCGCTAACACCCACGTTTTTTAGTTTCGCACATCTGCTGGAATTAAGTTATGACAAGGCAACGTGTGAAGATTGGGTTTGTGGTGATCCTGACAGCAACATTGCTGATTACTGCGGTCGTTTTTATTCCAATGACCACTGGGATGGAGGGCATTCAAGTAGCCATATACACTGATAGGGGAGTTCAGGCTACGAGTCGAATAGCACTTCAGAATATGTTCGAATGGATGCATGCCGAGGTTTCAATTATAGAAGCCGTTGATATCAATGATGGCATACTTGATACCATAGATATTCTTGTCATGCCTAGTGGCTGTTGGTGCACTGAAATATGTCGAATCTTGGGAGCTGAGATGAACATAATCCGTGAGTTCATTGAGAATGGGGGGTCATACTTTGGCATTGATGGAGGCGCATCCTATGCGACAAGCTACAGGCTTGACATCTTCAACGGAACACTCTACCCGGATACATTTGGCGCAGGCGACTTTCTGCAGCAAGTAGAAATCAACACCAATCTGAATGCTCCTGACCTCTCTCAAGAACCTAAATCATACGAAATCCTCTACGAATCTTCTGGCCATTTCGGTGCAGATAACATGACTGGGATAGCCACTGTAGCTACATACGTCAATACAAGTCTACCATGCATGATCGTCTTTAAGTTCGGAAATGGAACTGTCTTCCTCTCAAGCCCACATCCTGAGTACGAAGAGGGGAATAGCAGAGATGGAACTGCCGTCTATGATTCAGCACAAGATCCTGATTCCGAATGGGGTCTCATGTTGAAGATATGTAAGTGGCTTGTTGATGAATCGTGATGGTACATATCAGAAACAAGGGTTTCACTCAATATTCTGGGGAAGAACTCAGAAACGGTGGCTCACGCAGTATCTAGAGTTGTCGAGGCTCAGAAGTTGTAACGAATGTCTTCATCCTATGCGGGTCAATCTATTTGATTTCTTGACTTGAATTGGACTAAACCAATCATTGAAGGGTTCACGCTGCAAGACGCAGTTTGGACCATTCAATAGAGGATTCAAGGCTCCAGTTTGTGAGTTAGGGTCATATTTTTCATCTACTGAGTGAAAGAGGAAACCCCGAGGGTTGATAATCAGTGACTGCTGAAAAGAGAGTTTTGCTTCTTACTGGCGAGATGGCATTTCAGGATCTAATACGGGTGACTGCAAGTTTTCCCCTTGTCAATGTTGAATGTCTTCCAATCACGGTCGCCGCATTCACCACGCCAAGAATCGTGCGAAAACATGTTTCCACACTCTTGAAACAGAACAGACCTGCCCTCATTCTAGTATCTGGTCTTGCACGCGGAGATTTTACTGAAACTGCCGAACAGATTGGCATACCTATTATGAAAGGAACACGATATTTAACGGCGCTTCCTCTACTTCTGAGGAATCTACATCAGGTTGTTCCGATGCTTTCAGCGAAATATGAGGCTGATTCGATTATTCAGAAGATATTAGTTGATCAATTAAGAAATCACATGAAACAGCTTGAAAGTGAAACGGTATTCGGGAAGCGCAATTTCAGGCTGCGTTCAGGATACCCACTCGGAATCGACTTCCCTCCCAGAGTGATGGCTGAGGTAGTCGACGTTACAACAAGAAGCGTCGAAGAGAGCATCGAAACTGCACAATTCTTTGCAGATTATGCAGACATCTTGGATGTCGGTGCCACCATAGACGAGCAAAATCCCGAGAGAATAGCCGAGATAGTGACTGAACTGCGCAGATTTGGCTTGCCTATCAGTGTGGACTCCCTAGACCGAGACGAAATACTAGCTGGAGTCGATGCAGGTGCAGAAATAGTGCTCTCCGTAGATATGGGCAACCTTGAGGTGACTGATAAGCTGCCAGAAGATATAGCGCTCGTCTGTCTTCCTACAAATATCTCTGCAGGACTGTTTCCTCCTGATCCTAATGAACGTGCGCAGGCATGTCACGAGCTTTGTGGCCATCTCAGGACAAAAGGGTTTGAGAAGATTATTGCAGATCCGTTAATGGAGGCACCAATCCAGCCCGGTCTAATGAATTCGCTTCGTGCTTATCATCAATGTCGAATTCTTGACGAGAATCTCCCATTATTAGCTGGATTTGCAAATGTGACTGAATTCGTTGATTCGGACACTGCAGGAATGAATGCCCTTCTTGCCTGCCTGGGCATGGAGCTAGGCATCTCTGTTTTCCTGTCGACTGAAGAGCGCGCATCAACATATGGCTGCATAAACGAGCTCAAATCTGCTGCATTGATGGGGTTCATTGCAGGTTACATGAATTCACCCCCAAAGGAGATTGGGGCGACAACATATGTGGCAAAGTCTAGTGGCCTTGATGTACAAACGGTGTCGATGGGCAATTCATACGAGTCTGTTGAGGAGCAAGAGATTGAACGAAAACTTGACACGAGTGGATACTTCAGAATTGGAATTGATAGACGAAGAAAACGAGTTCTCTGCGAACACAGAGATAGGAAACAGACAATCCAAGGGTTCGTTTCCGAAACTGCAAACGCAATACTTCAAGAGATCCTTTCCAAAGGACTGGTTAAATCACTGAATCATGCAGCCTATCTCGGAAGCGAGCTGACCAAAGCAGAGATTGCACTGAAGTCTGGTCACAACTACCGACAGGACGAGCCGTGGGACATAGAGTTGTCAATGACTATTTAGAGTCATGTAGGCTAATCCCTGGAGGCATCAAGGTTCAGAGGTTGTGACCAATATCATCAACCTTTGTAGGTATGCCTCATTGGTTTCTTTTGATCTTCGCTTTTCCATAACCCTCATGGGCGAAGAATCAGCTCGTACAATTCCATATCGAGCCCCCAGAAGTGCTTATTCAGATAGCCACACTTGGTGAAACCGAGCTTCTCATACAGCCTGATTGCCTCCTTCATGAACGGAGCCGTGTCCAGCCAGATTTTGAACGAATCACCATTCTTTGCGAATTCGATGGCCATTTTGGCGAGACTCGTACCAACGCCTTTTCCTCTTTGATATCTGTCCACTGCCATGTGAGTGAGTTGACAGGTTCCATGCATGAGTCTGCAGCCTACCACGCCAATAATGCTATCATTCAGGTCAGCAACAAAATAGGTTTCATTCTTCATCCACTGTTTCATCTCGCCAGCTGTAGGCTGTCTTGATTTTAGCAATTTTTCTGGAAATTCAGCCTTATATTCATCCCAGACACGTTTGTACAGCTTGGAGATCTTTTCTGAGTCTGTGGCGTTTGCTTCTCTAATTGTATAGGGCATCTTTGACTTCGTCGACTCGCGTGAGCTCATAAAGTGTAGTTACACCTACCTCATGTAGAATCTTACGGTGAGAAATTCAGATGATGCATTTCCTACACATTCCAATCGGGATTTGAGGTCCTGCGTGCTCTCTCGAAGCTGTAACAGACCAAGAAAATGATAGTTCCCCACGTAAACCAAATGAGAGAGTCTTTTGTAGTCCACCGGCTCATTAGAAAACACAATGCGCACCCATATTCCCAAGAAGAAACACGATGGTTTGGCCATGTACCACCTGACTAGGATTCCCAGGATGAAGCTGTCAATCAGAACTTCGCTTTCTCCCCAAGTATAGGCTCAAGATGAGAGCGAGAACAATGCCAAGTGCAATCCCGCTGACTAGGATGCCTGAGAGGAACAGTGGAGAAATTGGCTCCGTTGTGGTTGGCTCATGTGCTGATCGAACAGTTATGGTAAAGGTGTCTGTGAGGATATTACCATATGGATCTGAAACGGAAACAGTCACTACGTATGTCCCTGGGCTCAGGGTGGTCTTATTGGTCACCAGTCCCGTGGCACTTATACTGAAACTATCGGTGTTGTCCAGCGTCCACATGTCGATGCCAGAGGCATCAAACGCCGCAAGCTGGTAACTCAAACACTCATCCCACTCCAGTATTTGATTTGAGGGAGCAATTGACCAAGATGGAGCATGTGTGTCCTGAACCCATACTGTGAACTGTGCCATCAACACATGACCATAGATGTCACTCACGTAGACTGTCAACCCGTATGGACCTATTGATAGTGGTTCGATGCTTCTAATTCGACCCGCCCAATCCACCGTAAACCGTATTGTGTCATCAATCCACCACTGATTCAATCCAGACGGATCTGTGGCATTGAGGTCATAGATGAACTGTTCTCCGAATTCCACAAGTTGGTCAGAAGGCGCTTCGAGCCAGCTGGGTCTTGATACGTCTGGTGTTATAGTCACACTAAAGGCTGCTGACAACTCGTTGCCAACTGTGTCATTCACGTATACCGTTAGTCCGTGGGTTGAGTTTACTGAGCCGAGATGCCCAATGCTTGTGATAACGCCATCATCATCAATAGCAAAGTGAATTGAATCATTGACCCACCATCTCTGGATGCCTGCTGGGGAGGTAGCATTGAGATCATAGCGGAAGACAAGTCCAAACTCGCTATCTTGGCCAGTAGGAGTTCCATCCCAATTGATTCGAGGCAATACCACCATCCATATGTCCCCATTTCCCATTCCGTAGCTCCAGGTCTGACCTACAAGAAGATAGCTTCCACCAGTCGTTTGTACCAATGAAACTGAATTGTCATAGTCAGGACCACCATAGGTCTGATTCCACATGTGGTGTCCTGTTTCATTCGTGAACATCAACCATGCATCTTGATTCCCAGCTCCAGAGCTATTGGTAAAACCAGCGACTGCGAAGCCACCATCATCACGCTCTATCACTGCATAGCCATAGTCGTTGCCGATGCCTGCATGGATCCGATTCCACTCAAGATGGCCTGTGCTGTTGGTGCGGAGTAACCACATGTCAGATGCTCCAGTCCCAGGATCTTCAGTGTTGCCCGCGATGAGAAAGCCACCATCACTGAGCTGGACTATCGCCTCGCCCCTCTCTCTATGCGTCAGACCGTGATAGCGCTCCCAAAGCAAGGTGCCGTCTGAATCTGTACGTACGAGCCATGCCTCCCGATTGCCGGTCTGATCAGAATAGCCCGAAATGGCAAAGCCCCCATCACTACATTTTTCCATCGACAACCCCTCGTCAAGCTGGCCGCCTCCATAAGTGTAATTCCATAGATGATTCCCCGCACTATCGGTATGCACGAGCCACATATCCTTGTCAGCACCACCAAAACTGGTTGTCATACCCATTAGGACAAAGCCCCCGTCATTATGTTCCAGTATCGAAAAACCGTGATCACGGAGACTCCCACCGTATGTCCGGTTCCAGAGGCGATTGCCATTGCTATCTGTCCGTATTAGCCAGAAGTCCATTTGACCTGCTCCAAAACTCTCGGTTTCAGCAATTATTGCAAAGCCCCCATCACTCAACTCCAGAATTCCTCTGCCAACATCATTGCTGGACCCGCCATATGTTCGGCTCCATATCATTTGCCCTGTATAGCTTGTCCGAACTAGCCAAACATCATTGCTGCCTACACCAGAACTTGCAGTTGCACCTATAACGGCATAACCCCCGTCCTCACACTCAATCACCTGATGCACGGTGTCATAATCGTTGCCCCCATATGTGCGATTGAATGAATTATCCGGATTGAAGGCGCCTGCGCCATCTCCAAGAATACTCTTGTCAAATCTGCTTGCGGGCTTTTCTGAGCGCTCATGTATTTGCAAAGGATCCACTGTTATGTCTGCAATTCCTATCATTATAATAAGCCATAGAAGGACGCCAATAGCCTTGAGAGGGCGAGGGCCAAACTTGCTTGACATGGACTTGACCTCCAAATCAGTTGGAAGAGGAGCGAAACTGGGTCGAATTGGTAGTCACTTCCTAGTTATCACTGCACTATCTCACAACTTCCTAACCTTTGAATCTGATATCGTATCTGTCATATATAGCTCTCTATAATCTTGAAGAATTCTTCTCCAGCAGATTAATGATGCATCTGATGAGCATGTTGTTTTCCTCATCTAGCACAAACCGCATGCAACAACCAACAGAATAATTAACAATAGATAACCATCTCTTCTTGGTGCCATTATATGAGCGTAGAGGACAATATCCGTCTTGTGAATAAAACGCTTGAAGCCTTTGAAGCGCATGACATGGACGGCTTTGTGAGCTTTATGTCTGAATCAGTGGTAAACTATGCCCCTGGTCGGACTGAGCCACTTAGGGGCCGTGCTGCAGTGAAAGAGGATAACATAGGCTTTCTGGCGACGTATCCTGATGTGAGGTTTGAAATAACACGGATTTTCGGAGATGGCAAAATGGTCTGTGTTGAGGGGTTTGTAGAGGGAACCAACACTGGCCCGATCCACGGTCCGGACGGCAAGAAGATGCCTCCAGCAAACAAGTCCGTCAGAGTTCCGGCATGCTTCGTAGTCAAGATTGAGAATGGAATGATTTCCGAAATCCGCGAATATTTAGATCAACTCGAGTTCTCACGACAGCTTGAGGTCTTCCGATAGATCTGCTTGCCTCAACGTTTATTTCATTAAATGTTCATATTGCATAACAGAAAGGATTTGACAGAAAGGCAGTCAGAATCAGAGGGTCATAAAACGCCCTTATTCAGACATAGAGTCGGGAAGCTTGTTTTAGTGCTAGGTTTCTTTCTCATATCTTTGCTTATTATCTTCGGAGTTTTTACATCTCTAGCCGCGGCATATACTGGTGATTCTACACTAAATCAACTCTATCTCGACTTTGCAATTCCTGGTTTTGTATTCGGCTTTCTGTTGATGATAATTGGCGTCACAGCTCTTTTCTGGCCAGAAGGTCCTTCCAAGGATTGGCTTTGGAGCATGCAGCTTGGTCCATACTTAAGATAATCGTAGGATTTTTGGTCGAGCTTCTACTAATCTACGGCGAACTGTTCAGAATAGAGAAGTGTTTTGATGATCCGCAAGACTCTACTCTTCAGAAACCTAGTGGACAACATTCCAAAGAATTTGGGGCTCTATTCAGTTGGTATCTTGCTACTTATCATCTCAGGATATGCATTTGATACAGTAGAGATGATTCTGGGTTTGGTTGCGTTCATCATTTCTTACTCATCGGTCTATGTGCTCAATGACATATTTGATGTTTCAGAAGACGAACGGGCTTTCTCGAAACGTATGAGAAAGCCACTAGCGTTGGGGTCAGTTGAGAAATCAGAAGCTGTCGTAATCTGTGTAGCCTTTCTGGTCGCAGGTCTTGCGCTATCTCTCTTTCGGAACCTACTATTCTTTGGAGCTGTGTCAGTCCTGATCATCATTAATGCTCTCTACTCGATTCCAATACTTGTACCTTCAAAGACTCAACCGGCTCCGCATGAAACTGATAATCAGGACCCTAGAAGTCTGAAACATACAATTGCAGGCTTGCCGCTTGTTTTCGTCATGCAGTTTCTGAAGATACTACTTCCTTGGACACTCACAACCGAGCTTACTCAATTCCCCTTCCTGTTTGCTAGCGGATTCTCTCTCACATATCTTGTGATTTTCAAAGGCTACAAGGCGAACTATACGATAGGTGAGTCCATAATTCATGAGGCTCAGCTTTTTGGTGCCGCAGTTGTCCTCTTTGTTCTATCAATGCTGATACACCAAGAGCCAGTTCTGCAGGCATCAGTCTTCCTGTACCTACTAGCAGGCATAGCTCTCTTCAGAAGCTTACGCCTGGTTGACAAGAAAGTCATACTCCTGAGCCCAATCTATATCTTGCTTGGCATCATTATTCTATACTGCCTGGTTCTATTTCTCTAGGTTCTGAGTCTGTAGGATAGTTCTAGCTCAGAGAGCTTGTGAGCTAAATGACTACATCCTCTCCCGGAACTCTCCGGAAGGCTTGGATTTCACCTATGTGTGATGCTCCCACCAAAAAGCGTGTAAATCTTTCAACTCCCAGCCCCGCGCCTGCGCTTGGTACGAAGCCCGCCTTGGCATATTCGAGATATGGTTTGTACTCTTCAAGATTGAGTCCATCTCTCTCTATTCTCATTCGAATCCTTTCATATTCCCATTCTCTCTCCCCTCCACTCAAACCCTCACCAAATCCCTCTGGATACACTAGGTCGTAGTTGCGATATGAGCCGGGGTTCTTTTGGTCTTCAGCATCATAAAACTCTCTTTTGTGATTCAGTACCCAGAATGGACCCGTCGCTTCTTCGCTTGCTAGCTTCTCCCAATCCGCTCCATACTTCTCTTTGAGTTGATCTGTTGAATGAATCTCATATTTCTTCGGAACCCTTAGTTTTCTCTCCCATATGGCCATCTCTTCACTGCATTCTTTTCTCACTCTAGTTATGGTTGCAGTGACTGCGTCTTGTATCAAATCGAATACATCTTGCATGCCTGCATGTGCCAGCTCAAAGTCGACTTGAGAGAACTCGAAGAGATGTATCCCGCTATTACGACTCTTCGGACTCTCGAGCCTTACATTAGGGGATACCGTGAAGAATTTCTCAAGACCGGAAGATGCCATGATTTGCTTATGCAGAATCATGCTTTGGGTAAGAACAAGACTCTGATCCTGATACTCAATTACAGGCTTACTGACTATGCTGCTTCCGGGGTCAGGTCCAAGAGGGTCTGATGTCGTGCTCAGAATAACTGGCATGATCTCGACTAATCCTCTCCTCCGGAAGATGTTTCTTATCTCTGCCAACGCGACACTTTGTACTCTAAGCGCCGCAATCAGCTTCTCACCTTTCATGAATTATCGATATTCGGGTTGAATTATAGAGATTCTTCCAGAAAAATGAAAACATCTCCCGTTTCTTGTTGTTGCAAAGCGAATATACTGAAAATCTTGCGGAATCATGAATGGCCAAGTATTAGCTTGGCTAGCAGAACAGCTGGCAATTAGTTTCATAATTCTTCTGCAATTCATTCACATTCAGATCTAACACTACAGCACCATATTGAGGTTCGTTGAGTTTCATAGCCTGACGAACAATTACTAAATATCGGTAAGCATATGCACATGCAGGCATATTGATGCCAATCCTAGAGGGTTAAAGATTTGGCACACGAAGTTTCAATTCCTTGGAAATCCATACTCGTTCTAAACCTGATTGTACTTGTGTCTGCATCCCTCGCAGTAGCCTTCAGTTATGCGGAGGTATTTCCTTTCACGAGTCCCCTTGGTATTTATCGACTACTGCCTGGAGATATTCTAATTGACTTTGTTTGGCTCTATATTATCTCCTTTGCTGTAGGTGTGGTTGTATACATCGCTACACCATACCTTGCTATTCTTTTATGGAAAGTTCACAAAGCACTTACTGGTGGCACATACAAGTATAGCTTTCAAAGATACGCTTCAAGCGCTGGTTTTGAGGGCAGCATTCGATGGCTCATAATTCCAGCTTTTGCGTCTCTTGGTCTGTCATCAGCAATTGTTGCTAATCCTTCTATGGCAGATCTTCTTTTCGTGACAGAGAGTTTCGACACACTTGCACCATCGGCCATGGCTATTGCAGAGGTCATGCCGATCTTTTTCGTCCTTCTTCTTGTCGCAAGCTTCATTGGAATCCTCTTCGCACCAGCCTGGCTTCTGGAAGAGGCAGGAGTCATTTATGAGCGGGATACATCAGGACGGCGAATTACACCAGATGTACAGGGGGTAGGGCATTATTACCTAGGGCTGTTAAAGGGATTTGCAGGCCTGTCTACAATTCTCACATATGTTCTTGTTTCATTGCAGACTATTGGATGGTTTCAGTCCCTCCCTGGCACCATAGAGGTTCCCCTCCCGTTCTTCATTCTGCCCGTTATCGTCGTTTTCATAGCTCCACTACTTGCTATGGCTCCGATCTCAATTGCATTTGTCTTCTATAAAACATCACTAATCAAGAACATTGAAGTTCTAGAGAAGAAGATGAAAGGCCTTGAATCAAAGGCTGATGGATCATTCTCAGTGAGTACCTGATTTCGGAGGGATATCTTGTCATGAATCAGAGCACTATCCTAGACTGGTCAGAACTTACTTGGGAGTCCACGAAACCTGCCATCGCTACAGGCGTTCTGGGAAGCAGAATTGTTCCAGACGGGGCAAGCGTCCGAGCTGTAACACTCACTAGAGTTGAACCAAAAGGTGAATTCTCTCCACATATTGATGATTATGACCATATCTTCCTATTCATTGAGGGTAAGGGTGTTGGTTGGCTCGGTGAGGACTCATATGATATTAAGCCACGATTGATTGTGAGAGTCCCAGCTGGGCAGTCACATAGCTATAGCAATACAACTGACTCGGATCTTATCCTTCTCACAATCAACTACTCGGTCATCTAGCCCACTGAGATTATTGACTGCTCTTGAAGTCAACTGATGTAAACTGTATCTACATTGCCCCCGCTTCTCTGGCTTTAAACCAAGGAGTTAGTCGGAAAGACGAGAGCAGACGCTCTATTTATCAGTCCTGTGCATCTGACAGAGTGTGATGGACTCCAACAAGATTCAGTCTTTTCAACCGGGCGATGAAGAAGAGATTGTTCGAGTTTTTGAGGCAGCCTTTGGTGAGGTTGATTACTACTTTCCAAGAAGTGTCTCGTCTTGGGTCTGGAGATACACGCGGAGACCCGGTTTTGATCCCAATTCTGTACTAATGATACGAAAGAAGGGAACGGTAGTCGCTACATTATCAATGACATATGGAACAATGGTGGTCAACAACGAGCCAAAGAAGGTTGCACTAATTGATGATGTGGCGAGCCGCCCTCAGTGGAGAAAACAGGGACTTGCCACTGCGCTGATGACACATGCGATTGCTCGTGCTGAAGAGGTGGGCTGTTGGGGGGTTCATCTTAGTGCTGACCCTGAGGGAGCTGCTATTCGAATCTACAAGAATATCGGCTTTGAAACCATCACTCATTGCATCAACATGTTGAGTGTCCTCAAACATAGACGAGCAGCGAGATTCGGAAAAAGTCGACAAGCTGCGCCCATACTGGCGCTGAGCCTGCTGGACTCCTTCAGAAACAAGAGGATTGACAAGGAACTCTGTCGAATTGAAGTAGTAGAAGACGGAACTGCAACTGAGATTGTGCAACGCGCTCAAATTGATGTTGCTCTTCAGAATGGGACTCTGCTGTTTGATGACGAGTATATCAAATGGATGACTGATTCTAGACGAGATGGCGTGCTCAAGGTGATATCCATCACCAAGGACACCAATTTCTCTGGAATGCTCACTGTTTCATCGTCAGACTTCTCTGGGCCTGGAGCCAAAGATAGAATGGCTGTGATAGGCAACCTGATTCTTGGCGAAGCGGTGCGGACTAGAGATACAATCGCATCAGTTCTTTATGGGGCTAAGGAAATTGCGAAGGATATATTGGATTGCCCAATGGCAAACATGTTCGTTGACTCGCGAGCCGCGACTCTAAGGAGTGCGTGCAAGAAGGTCGGATTCATGGAGGTTGGGCAATCTGCTTCTATGTTTCATCCTCTTAATCAACCACAAAGGATGACTGAAATCAGAAGAGGAATCTGGAGTCAGCCAGTCGAAACTGTCACCTCAAACCCGTAAGATGTCAAGACCTATCGTCTGATTTTTCTATGGTATTTGATTGTCAACAATAGGATGGTTTCGATATGCTTCATCAGTTCTTGAGTAACGCTTTGAAACGACATCTTGATGAAACGCAGCCCCTCATCGACCAGATCTTCGATGATGCCCTCATCAAGGCTCCTGTCAAAGATGGCAGACCTCTCGGTGAAGTCCTTCTTCACATGCTCAGATCTATGGACTTCTATCTGATAGGCCTTACAAAGAATGAATGGACACCACTGTCCTATTCGCTTGAAGAATACAATACCGCAGAAACCCTGAAGAAACTGGCCTATGAGGTCTTTGACAGAGCACGTGAATATGTGGACCTGCTAGATGATGGAATGCTCAAAATGACTATCAGTTTTTTCAGCCGCCCAGCAACAGCCGCGGAGATTCTCCTAGAGGTTATCGAGCACTCCATCCATCATCGTGGCCAGATAACAGTCTATTATCGCCTGCTTGGAATCGAAGTTCCTCGTATACCCTATATCATCTAAGTGTCTGAATTGCCCTCCTTGGCGAGGGAGGCAGGAAGACTCTCTCCAATCACTGGTTGATGTTCAAAAGCCATTGGAAGGTCTGGATTGTATCTAGGCTCGTTCATGACCATCCGGGCAATAATGTCCTGTCCCTCATTGAACTTCCCTCTCATCGTTATCTCAAGAACTGGGCTGTAGAATATGAGAGGCGCAAACACTGCAATCATCACGTATCTGAAAGGCCAAAGATAGTAGTCAAAAGTCGGATCGAAGAGCATCTGGTACAGTTTGAACCCAATCTCAATGATGCCCCACCCGAAGGCAAGTAAGAGACTGCCCTGCCGAATATGTTTCAGTCGCATGAAGAGGCCAAACGTATCATCCTTCCATTCATCATACTGAACATTCCTCAAGGTGTAGTCAGCAACTCCATTCCTTCTGAACACTAATACCGAAAGCTTGCCTATGAATTCCATATTCTCTCTTCCCATAATGACAATCGTGCGAAAGCGTCTTCTCACAAACCCTCCAATCGTCACAATTGAGAATACAATCATAACAACGGACCAGACCACAGCGAAGACGCTCATTATTACTGCCAAAATGATCAGAAAGAGGAAATCACATTCACCACCGCCACCAGAGCAATCTGCTCCTTCAAGATGTGTGTGGATTTCCGACTTCACCGTGACAGTTCCTGTTTCTTTTGAATGAATGGACTTTCTGCCTGGATGGATGCCCGTGATGGTTTCGATTCCCCTCTTCACAGTACTTCCTGATGCACCATAGACACGCATGACCACGAGTTTGGAAGCTTCAGGCTTCTCTTCTGAATCCAAGCTCAGTTTCCTCCTAGACGCAGTAGACCCTTGCTGACGTATCCTTATTTGTCCTGCCCCATGCTGCGGTTGCTTTGACCTGCATATTATTGCACCAGCAGCATCCATAAATCGGTGCAATGAATGGTCGGAGTATGAAAGATGGAGTGGGTGTAGTTCTAGTATCTTAGCTGCCGCTAGCCAGCTTCTTTCTCCATGCTCTCTCTATCTTCTTCTCCCTGTTGTAATGTCCCATTTCTCCTCTAGTCGGACTAGGATTGCCACTGTATACTACATAGCCCTCAAAAAGCAATAGGATAATTACTGGAATGAATCCAGTGAAGTCGCCACCTATACCAAGCCCTATTATGCTAACCCATGTTGAAGTAATCACAGTCCAAAATCCTGCAAAGAAGAAGAACCACTTTCTCTTCGGAGGCACAGCTCTTAGGAATGTCACATAGTCAATCCTTATTGTGGGCTCATAATACTGGTCTCTGCACATTCCCAGAAGACGTATTCCCAATATCATTCCTGCAATCATGCGTCCTACAGGATAGAGGAAGGCAACAATGCCCATGATGCAGAGAAATCGAAGGACGAACTGCCAGACATCAGCTAGGGTCCAGATTAGGATGTTGCTCCAAATGAGTGGTGTCTGCAGTAGCCACAGATACGCGAAAAAAAGCACAATCCCCATGATAATCATAATATAGAGAATTGGTACAAATCCGTATGTCTTGCCCCTATTTGCCTCGAAGAGAAGGTCCCGCACTTCGGCTGCAACGGCAATCTCCTCATCGTCAGGAGTGGGTTCTCTCTTAATCTGACGTACCAGCTTCCAGAAGTACTTCCTCGTTTCTTCGGATACATTCTTGGGATCTCTTCTGACTTCTTCACGGATGCGTTCTAGTTCCTTCATTCTCTCAATCAATTGAATACGCCTCGATCTAGGAAATGTGGCTTGACTCAAGAATTCTCCGCATCCACTTGCTTACACAAGCAGTCTAAAAGCAGAGGCAATCCTCTCATGCATGACGCCTGGTCAATTGGAAAGACCTTGAAAGTATAGGGCAGGGCTTTCTATTGGTGCAGGCTTCTGCAGTGGTCTGGCACCTTAAATCAAGAATTAATTCCTAGGATGGCTTATGACCCAATGGAAACGAATCTTCTTTACAGCTCTTCTTGTAATTGGTGTTATACTCCTCTCGATGGAAATCATTGAAGCGATAACAGGAGTTCCTTACTTTGGTGGCTGGGGCATTCTGGGCTGGCCCTTCTTCTTGGCATGGGTTGCTGAAAGGGAGCGGACGCGCAATTAGCTGGCTCTATCAGCCGGTCCAAAGTGCCTGCTCAATTCCCAGAATGGCGGGACTAGTCCTAAGTCCATGAAGATGTCGTAGAAACAGAATGCCCCCCATCGATCAACGACTTTCCCTTCTGGGTTGATGTACAGAATAGTTGCCCCCTCATATTCGAATTCCCTCTCAGTGGGCTCAAATCCCCAAGCATTCCCCTTGTGAGTCGCTTTTCCCTTGTACCGTATCCAGACCCTGTCCTCTGCCCCAAGAATATCCATTATCTCATATCTCAGGTCGGGAAACACGGACCTGAAGTACTTGATTTCGTGTTTAATCTGAGCTGGGCCTACGGCATCAATTGAGACCCAGCTTGGATTGTAGTCTTTGTCCACAAGCTCATCCGCTAGGGCAAGGTCTGGCTTGCCCCACATCTCCAGGAACCATCGTCTTCCTATGTCCTCATTCCTCTGTTTCACTATATCACCAGCTTGGACTCTCATTATTCGACCTCTTGATATTTCAACTAATCCGCCTAGGCACGAAAGAAAAGGCATAAAAGCAGTTAACTATAGTTTAGTTCAGTGGTTATAATGGCTATCTATATGCTGTATCGCACAAAATCGAAAGACGAGAAACGTGGTGAACTCGATGAGCTAAGAGAGGAGTTCGAGGGAATCTACAAGAAATACAAAGTGGACATCCTTGGCTTCTGGGAGAATGCTGATGATCCAAATGAGGTCTACTATATTTCGAAGTACGAGGATGAGTCTGACTACAAGATTAAGACTGATCAACTGCGTAGTGATAAGCGCTATGCAGAGCTAACCAAGAAACTTGAAGAGGTTCGCTTGGAGTCCAAAGCATTCAAACTGAACCCTCTATGGACTCCAGAGTAGGCTAGAGTCAAATTCGACTCAAGGTAGAATAAACAGGCCCGCCTGTTTGGCCTAGATAGATGTAGCACCGTTCAGCAACCCTTTCTTATATCCGCCACACCTTTATCCCACCAACCCACAGTTCGAGAGGTGTGATGCCAATGGAAAGGGAGATGCCATCTAAAGAAGAAATGCAACAATTCATGGCTGAAGCCATCGCTGAGGCTGAGAAAGGGCTGGCGGCGGGAGGAATTCCAATCGGCTCCGTCTTGGTTATAGATGGCGAGATTGCCGGCCGAGGGCACAATCAACGAATGCAGAAAGGCAGTGCAATCTTGCATGCTGAGATGGATGCTCTTGAGAATGCAGGGCGTCTTTCTGCATCTGATTATAGGAGATCGACACTATACTCCACACTCTCACCGTGTGACATGTGCAGCGGAGCAGCGTTGCTCTACGGAATCCCCGTGATCATTGTGGGTGAGAACAAGACCTTTCAGGGACCTGAAGACTATGTACAAAGCCGTGGAGTTCATATCGTTGTATTGCAGGATGAGCGATGTATTGAGATGATGGAGCAGTTTACCCGCGACAATCCTGGCATCTGGAATGAGGACATCGGAGAGGAGTGAACGCTCTCAGAGCCGTCCGAATGGTTTCCGCTTCAGGAATCTCCCGTGTCCAACCTCACCCACGAACTTCCCATCCTCAGCAACTACCCTCCCTCTGGATATAGTCACTGCAGGGTATCCCACTAGTTTCCACCCCTCATATGGGCTCCAATCACAGTTGGTCTGCAGATTCTTAGCCTTGATTGTGACTTTCTTTTCTGGGTCAAACAGCAACAGGTCTGCGTCGCTACCAATGGCGATGGTTCCTTTCTCTGGATACATTCCAAAGAGCTTTGCTGGATTCGTACTGACAAGAGCAACCAACTGATTAACGGTGAAGCCACGCTTTCCCACTCCTTCTGTGTACATGAGTGGAATCATGGTTTCAACGCCAGGCATCCCAAACGGAATCTTCCTGAAGTCCCCATTCCAAGCTGCCTTTTGCTCAGTCGTGAATGTGCAGGTGTCAGTTGCCACGACCTGAACATCTCCGTTCATCAGTCCCTGCCATAGTCGCTCATTGTCATGGGGTTTCTTGACTTGAGGACATGTAGCGTATAAGTGTCCATTCTCACCCTTGAACACTTCATCATCTAGAAGCAAATACTGTGGACAGGTTTCCGCATACACTCTGATTCCCTTTTGCTTGGCTAGTTGTACTGCATCAGCACCCTCTCCTGTGGACATGTGTACGATATAGAGCTGGCCGCCTGTGGCCTCTGCCCACTTAATCGCCCGAATAATCGCCTCCTCTTCCGTGTAGCATGGTCTGGAGAGAGTATGTCCGTATGCTCCCCACTTCTCCTTCTCCTTTGCATACCTCTCAATCAGCATGTCAAGAACATCCACGCTCTCTGCATGGACTCCAATGTGGCCGCCAAGCTTGGAGGTCTCTTCGAGTGCATTGAATAGCATCCCGTCATCAGCCATCCATCCCTCATTCTTGTAGATCATAAACATCTTGAAAGTTGGAATGCCATAGTCTATGACCTTCTTGATCTCTGCCTTTGTATTATCGTTCCAATCGGTTATTGCCGCATGTAGTCCATAGTCCACACATACATTTGCATCAGCCTCAGCCCTGCGTGCCTCAACGGCCTCCATGATTGAGCTTCCCTTCGTCTGAATGGCGAAATCGAGGACCGTAGTTACTCCGCCGCAGGCCGCAGCTTTTGTCCCATTCTCGAAGTCATCGGCTGAAATGGTTCCTGAGAACGGCAGCTGTAAGTGGACATGTACATCTATGCCCCCAGGGAATACATACATCCCCTT
>JBHLQS010000048.1:0-17262 GCA_048883405.1 Candidatus Thorarchaeota archaeon | reverse complement strand
AGAAAGCCACAGGCGAAGAGAAATGGGAGCATCGCAATCCGTGTAGGCCAATCATTGATCTGCTTGATAAAGAAAGATGTGATAATGAAAATAAGAACCCCAGTGGTGACAATTCCGAAGTTGAAGATGATTGCCCGGAGGAGTGGATTAGGGCCGATATCGGTTCTCGTGTAATGCCCGAGGTCACTGAGAGCATTTGTCAACCAGTCAAAGCTTGGTGATATTGCGATGGCTAGTGCTATACAGGCAAGCGCTATCAATGGCGCTATGAAACCAATCAGTGCTGCTTTAGGCCAACCCCGTATCTTCTCAGCGATTGACATAGTGATTCAGCGTTACCCGCGGTATATAGATACATATGTTACTTCCAGACGCATTTCAAATTGAAAACGACTCGCCTTCTTTCAGATATCTGAACTCTGTATCAGTCTCTTTCTCTACCCGCCTCTTGAAGTCATCAATACTCTTGTCCCAAGTGTGCATGGGCACCACTATCTTGGGCTTTATGATAGCTGTAGCCTCAGCGGCATCCTTGTTGTCCATAGTATAGGTATCACCACAGGGGAGCAGTGCAACATCAATCGGACCCAACTCCTTCATCTCGGGAATCACATCGGTATCCCCAGCGAAGTATATTGTCTTGTTATCCGCACTGATAAGATAGCCGACTCCAAATCCCTTGGGATGATAGGGATTTCCTGGCGAGCGAAACCGTTTCACGTTGTATGCATGAACAGCTTTGATCTTTATCCCCTCAACCTGGGTTTCTTCACCCGGTGTCAGCGATGTTATCGCTGCACCCAGCTTATCACTACAGTCTGCAGGGGCGATAATTGTAGTTTCTGAATTGCGAACTTCATTGATTGCTTCAGGAAAGCAATGATCATTGTGAGAATGAGTAGTCAACACCAGTGTTGCAGGATCTAAGTCATCAGGAACTCTCTCCCTAAGCTGCTTAGAACGATAGAGGTCAAGATAGATGACTTTCTCATCAACATTAATCTGGAAGCTTGAATGTCCTAGCCATCGAATAGATATGGTCATAATAATCAGGTAAATAGGACATCCTTTTGTCATAAATCTGATTGCTCATGTCGCCCTGAGGTTGAGTGATTGAAACATGAAGCTCGCAGCGGTTGCAGATGTTCATAGCCCAAAATTCCTGGAGGAGTTTGCAGAATCACTCAACTTTGCCGATACACCCGACTTATTCCTATTTGCGGGCGACATGATAAATTTCGGAAGAGCATCCCAATACTTGAATATCATTCAGGCCATTGATTCATCAGAAATCAAAGGGATTCCAATCATAGCTTGTTTTGGAAATGAGGAGTTTGAAGCTGCCAGAAAGGATATACTGAGTCTGACAGAAGGAAGAATATTGTTTCTTGATGGGGCATCAACGGTGCTGGAGATTGCAGGGTCTAAGATCGGGGTGGTCGGGGCAACTGCGCCGGTTGATATTAGAGGAGAACGAAGAGGATACAACATGATGGGGCTTCGAGATGTCTTTGAATCTCGTGCCAAGCACTTAGGTGCTCTAGTAAGGGAAACTACATCCGAAGTTGATCGCACAATCCTGCTGATGCACTACAGTCCTCTCTCCGGGCGAATGAAAAACAATGAGATCAGCGAGTATTCTTGGTGGATGTCGAAGATAATTGAGGATGTGCAACCCGATATTGTGATTCATGGGCATTTACATAGGTCCGGAAGACCGGAAACAACAATCGGAAAGACTAGAATCATCAATGTAGCATTTCCTGCTGTTGAGAAGATTACGGAGATTGTGATTTAGCCATCAGAATATTTTCGGCTCTTCCCATTCACCAAACACATCACGCCAGACATCACAGATATCGCCGACGCTTGCATAGGCACGGACTGCCTTGACAACATGTGGAACCACGTTCTCTGTGCCCTCAGACGCCTTTCTCAAACCATCCAGGGCTTCCTGTACCTTCTTGTTGTCACGTTCCTTACGTGTCTTGTTTAGTCGTTCAATCTGCCTTCTCTCGACCTCAGGATCAATCTTCAGTACGGGAATTGTGATCTCCTCATCCTCAAGAGTGAAATCATTCACTCCAACAATGGTTCGCTTCTTTGTTTCAATCTCTCGTTCGTAGCGATATGCTGCATCTGAGATCTCTTTCTGGAAGAATCCTTTCTCTATCGCTGGTATGACGCCGCCAAGTGAGTCGACATGGTCGAAGTACTTGTACGCCTCCTCCTCCAATTCGGTGGTCAGAGCCTCTACATAATATGACCCAGCAAGTGGATCAATTGTATTGGGCACGCCGCTCTCATATGCCAGCACCTGCTGAGTTCTGAGAGCCACTCTGACTGCTTCTTCAGTTGGAAGTGCTAGAGCCTCATCCATTGAATTTGTGTGGAGTGATTGTGTCCCGCCCATGACTGCTGCCAGCGCCTGGTAAGCTGTGCGGACAATGTTGACCATAGGTTGTTGAGCTGTCAGTGAGCACCCAGCGGTCTGAGTGTGGAATCGCATCCACAGAGACCTCTCCTTCTTGGCACCAAACCTCTCTTTCATCTCGCGGGCCCATATCCTTCGAGCAGCTCTGAACTTTGCGACCTCCTCAAAGATGTCATTATGGGAATTGAAGAAGAATGAGAGGCGCGGGGCAAAGGTGTCCACATCGAGGCCGCGTGCCTTCCCTGCCTTCACATACTCCATACCATTGAGGAGAGTGAAAGCAAGTTCTTGAGCTGCTGTAGAGCCAGCCTCTCTGATGTGATAGCCAGAGATGCTTATCGTATTCCATCTGGGTATGTTCTTGGCACAGTATTCCATGATGTCAACAATGATGCGAAGTGATGGCTCAGGCGCATATATCCAGCTCTTCTGTGCCATATACTCCTTCAAGATGTCGTCCTGAATTGTGCCGCCTATTTGATGGGAGTTGACACCTTGTTTCTCTGCTGCGACCATGTACATCGAAAGCAGGACACTTGCCGGGGCATTGATCGTCATTGAAGTTGTGACCTTATCAAGTGGGATTCCATCGAATAGAATCTCCATGTCCTTGAGCGTATCGACTGCCACTCCCAGCTTTCCAACCTCTCCATAGGAAAACTCGTGGTCAGAGTCATGTCCGTAGATTGTGGGGAGATGGAATGCAACACTGAGCCCCGTCTGCCCAATCTTGAGAAGGTACTTGAATCGCTCATTTGTTTCTTCTGCGGAGCCCATCCCAGCAAATTGGCGCATGGTCCAGAACTTGCCCCGATAGAGTGTAGGTTGGACAGCACGCGTATAGGGGTATTCACTTGGAAATCCTAGGTCTCGCATATAGTCAAATCTGGGGATGTCCAAAGGCGTATAGATCCGCCTGACAGGCCGACTGGATGTGCTGATGAACTCCTCACGACGTTCGGGATGCTTCTCGATGTGACGGGATAGAGTGCCTGCTTCCCATCGGTCCTTCGCAGCCTGAATCTCGCTCAGATCAGGATCAGGTGTTTCGCGAGCATCTTCCTTCTTTGCCTTGTCAGCTCCCATCGACGACTCTCCTTATCAGAGAAACAAGTGAGACTGTCTAGGGTCTCGATATTAACTGTTTGTTTCCTGGCGTACCAGCTTATTGATTGCAGATGCAATTGCATCCCAGACATCTTTATGAGATATAATTGAAACTTCTCAATTCGAGGTTTTCGAATGTCAAAGCTAGATGAAATAGCGGCGCTGCTTGATGAGATTGATATTGTCTATACTCGAGAAGAAGCAGGCCTTCTAATGGTCTGGGACACAGCCCAGTTTGATGATCTCAAGGTTCTGATTCTCACAAGCCCTGACGAGAGTTGGCTCTTCATCACTGCGCTCTTTACAAAATTCAGCAGCATTCCGCAAGAAGAACAACACAAGCTCATGTACGACATGCTTGTTTCCTCATGGAAAGTGAATGGTGTCAAGTTTGTAATCACTAGTGATGACTACATTTCAGTGACGGCCGAAACTAATGACACAGATCTCACTGGTGAGGAGCTCAGGACGCTGATTGACAATACTGTAGGGGCTTGTGACGTTCTGGCAACCTTCACCCCAGGATACAGCGACTAGAAGCTTCCAGTATATTGCGCCGGATCCGGACATCCGAGCCTGATGCAGGCTTAATTTAGAACTCAAATCCCTTTCTAGCTTGAACTTTCTTTGATGAATAGTAGTGCTTAATCTCTCTCATCTCTGTGACAAGGTCTGCAGCTTCAAGCAACTCTGAACGTGCGTACCGCCCAGTCATTATCAGTTCAACATCGGGAGGTTTCAACTCGATGAGACCCAGCTGGTCCTCGAGACTTATGAGATTCCATTCCACAGCGACATTAATTTCGTCAAGGATGAGGACATCACAAGTGTGGTTCCGGAGCGCATCACGAGCTTGTTGCAGTCCGTCCTGGGCAAGCTTCACATCGATCGGGTCAGGATTATCCTTGTCAACCCAGTCAAGTCTTCCAACCTGCACAATCTCGAAGTTCGAGATCTTTTCCACGGACCCAAATTCACCGTAGTTGACCTCAGTTTCCCCGTCTCGTTCAGCTATTCTAGCCTTCATAAAACAAATCATTAAGACTCTCAGACCATGACCTGCTGCTCGCAGTCCAGCTCCAAGGGCACAGGTGGTCTTCCCCTTTCCATCACCAGTATACACCTGGACTTGCCCAGGCTTCTTGAGATCCATTCTAAGGCCTCATGTTTCTTTCATGTGCTTTACAAGCTTCGCTATTCTGCGACCCAGTTCCTCACTCGCATCTATGGCAAGCATGTCTGTTTCTGCCTTTCGCCACTTGCCTTCATCTGTCTGCATGCTGCCTGAACCAAATGTGCCATGTTTTACCGGACTCCCCACTGAGCCCACAACGATCATTCCTTGTCCCAAGGCATATCTGTTTAGAAAATCAATAACATGTTCCTGGCCGCCATAGCGAAGACCCGCATATGTAATCGCACCAAATACCTTGTCCTTCAGCTTGTGATCAAGCATCTTCATGGTCCTGGAACGATCTATGAAGTCCTTCAGGATTCCAGGGACAGACGTGAAGTAGGATGGTGCTGCAATGATGATTCCCTCGGCTTTAGAGAGCTTCTCCTCAATCTTTGGCATGTCATCATGTTCGCTCTCTGGGCAGGGTTTCTTCCTCACGCATGCATCACAGCCCGTGCAATATCGGATTTTGTAATCCACAATGTCGAGTATCTCGGTAGTGCCATTAGAGAGAACCTCAGATGCCGCCTCAAGCGCCTTAGCAAGTAAGAATCGGGAATTAGACCGGTTGCCTTTGGGAGAGCCGTTGATACCAACAATCAACTATTGTCACCAGGACTGCTTTGGAATTGAAGCATCATTTAGAACTTGTGCTCAATTCGACAAGGCTCTGTTTAGATCATCAGCTATCTCGCTAACAGCTTTGATGGCAGCTAGTCTGCTCTCATCCCGATGAGCAGCAACCGCAACTGTCAGAGACTGTACTCTTAGCAGTTGGACACTATACCCCATGATTTCTACTCCTGTGGGAACCATGTCCGCCACTGGCCGAATTTCGCCATTGGCCATCATCTCGGCCTCAATTCCAGAAAGATGGTTCTCAGGAATGTTGCCCCGAAGCAGCTCACCGCGTGCATCTAAGAGCCCGACATATGCTATCTCATGGTCCTCGAGCACTGCATTCATCAGTTTCTCAGCGTTGTCGAGAATGGCATTAGGGGGATGCTCAAGGTCTATAGTTACATATCGGTCCACCAACAGGTCCATGCCTTCAAACTCACCAATGTTGCCAGTCCAAGATGAGATGAGGCCACCAAACTGATTGCTGATGGCACGGCCAAGTGACATCATCATCTTCTTCAGCCCTACCTCATTCTCGTCGAAGGTTGTGAACAGAATCACCGCGAAGTTCTCAAAGAAGACATATGACCAGATTGCCCCGGCCTGTTCCAGAGTATACACGCGGTCTCTTGAGGTGCCACTACTGGTGTGGAAGAGCGTCGCACATGCTCGCACATGTTCTGGCAGACTGTTTTCACCAATGGGGTCGCTATCATCATATGAGCGCCCGTAGATGGGTTCGCCTGATGGGCTCTTCATAATGTATACTCTGAGTATCATTTTCATATCCCGACAGATGCAAGACGGGTGTCTGGCGGGGTCATAAGGATTGCCTGTAGATAGTTTGTTGCCCGCCAAGAGACGCGCTTTTGCATGCCTTTTTATGACTGCTCTTATCCAACTTCCGTAGGTGCGACGCGATGGCGAAGAAGAAGAAGGCTGAACGTATCAAGAGAACGAGATACGACATCTACGCCGAACTCATTCGTGTGATCTATATCTATGGATACTGCCCACTCACGCGCGCCGCGCGGTCCACCAATATGCCAGTCGATCGGGCGAAGGAAACAATCACTGAGCTCATGGAGAGGGGTCTCCTGGAGGAAGATGACGACGAAGGACAGAGGGTCTATTCAGTGACAGTCCGTGGTCACCAGTACTTAGAACTCTACAAAAGGATGGCAGCGCTGGTTGGAATTCCAGTCCCCGATCCGATAATTGGGATGTAGAAACCTTTGCCTAAAAGAAAAATAGGAGGTAACAAATTGTGACCCTTTCTTGTGCCTTCGCTTTAAATATAGAATTTGCGGGATTTCACATGGATCATAACGGAGATGACAAGTAAAATGTCAGATGTCCAGAGATATAGAAACGAAAACGTTGTCGAGCTTGACACCATCGAAGGGGATCTCGAGCTTGATAACTGCAGGTCCGTAAGACCGGCTTCCGGCAACGAGATTGCTGTGACCGGCAAAGTAAGGATCAAGGGCGAAACCTACTTCGAGGGATCCCTAAAGGCACATTCTCTAGATGCAAAGGCGAGGGATACAATTACCATTGATGGCGACCTCATAGTAGAAACCACTGCCGAGAACAGAAGAGGTGGACTTGATGTCACAGGTTCAGCTACCGGTGAGAGCTTCAGAGCTGGGAGCTCACTTAAAATTGGAGGAAACCTGACATGCACTTCCGCAAGTGGTGGAGGCTCTGTGAAGATATCAGGCGATGCTAAAGGACGAAAGGTCTCTGCTGGGGGCTCTGTTCTAATCGAAGGCGACGCTGAAGTAGAGAGGGTTTCAGCAGGAGGATCAGTCACGATTGAAGGGCGTTCAGACATTGAGGAATTCTCGGCTGGCGGCTCAGGCATAGCCCATGACGGCAAAATCGGGAAAATCAATATTGGGGGGAGCTTCAAGTCCACGGGAGCTATTGAGATCGAGGAGATAGACGTAGGCGGATCGATTAAGGTAGGACCAGACTCCAAAGTCCATTCCATAGATGTGGGAGGGACATTCTCTTCTGAAGGTGATCTTACATTCGAGGACATCGATGTGGGGGGCTCTATCCGCATTGGTGGTGCTGGAATAGGTCGAACTGTTGATGTTGGCGGGAAAATAACGACCGAGGGTCCACTGACGTTGTCAGGGAACATGGAAGTAGGCGGGAAGGCAGACATCGGTGGCGACTGCAAATGCGAGGATAAGATCAAGATAGGCGGCAAAATCATGGTGGATGGCCGAATCGACACCTACAGGATTATTGTCGGTGGATTGGTTGATGCCAAATACGTCAAAGCAGATGGCTTTAGAATAGGTCGGCGCTCAGAAGTCACCTGCCCTGTTGAAGCACGTGAGATTCTTGTGAGGGAGCGTGCAAGAACAAGGTCACTCTACGGGGATGAGATTCGCATCGAGGAGAGATCTCGTGTTGGCAGCGTCTACGGACGTGAGATCTACATAGAGCGAGATACAGTTGTTGAAGGAAAAACACTCTATACTGAGAAACTAGATGCTGAAAGCGGTGTAGAGTTCAGAGAAGACCCTCGGAAAGTGGA
Organism: Candidatus Thorarchaeota archaeon; assembly: GCA_048883405.1. GTDB lineage: Archaea > Asgardarchaeota > Thorarchaeia > Thorarchaeales > Thorarchaeaceae > SMTZ1-83. Next base: position 9,369 of record JBHLQS010000048.1, on the reverse strand, counting down.
CCAGCTACCTCCTCCTGAGGAAATCTAGAAAATGAGGACCTGTCATCTTCGGTGTTCTTCAACAGATGTTGTTTAACGGTGTGGATGGAAACTTGTGTCCCTTCTTCAACTAAATACCTCTAAGCGGCCTTAAGCAGCTCATCGTAGATACTCTTCTCAATGCTTAGAAGTTCTTCCCGAGTTTCATCGTCAAGTGTGGCGAGCAAGTCTTTTCTGCAGGAAATCACGAATTCTGTATCTGAGCCCCCTTCTCGAATATCTCCGATTCCAATTTTCTTCTCACTTAGCTTCAACCGGCCGGCCATTCGACGCACTGCACTGCCCTCCTTTCCTCTCAATTCAATCACATCGATGTCTGCGAACCTGAAGGTGCCCGAGTTATTTGTGGGATGAATTTCATCTGGAACCTCGTTCAGGTGAGAATATTCTAGGCCTACCATGAACGACTTGATTGCGTGAGCATCCTTTTCAGTTTCGAATTTGCACCTTATTGATCTAGCCCAGGTCCCCCCCACGGCTTGAGAAGAAACCCACTCACGTTTCAGAAGTCTAGATGAAGCCAATTTCGTCATGACCAGCATGATGCGTCTGTAATTCTCTTCATAGAAGCCATTTGCATCATAGCAGTCGATGTACAGTTTGGTTTTCACGGACAACCGATTCACCTGCAGGTTTCGATATTGATTAAAAGGACGGCCATTCTTCCACAGCATACCCAACAGATAAATCCAATGATGGATGTTAGTGTGATTTAGATTTCGGGTTCCAGAAGCCGAGGCGTATAAAATGAGTTTCCTGAGAAGGAAGAAACAGACCTTTGAGGTCGGAGATGTTGAGGCACATTTGAGAGACCATCAGTCCGTAGAGTTTGCTGGTAGCGGCGACCCACATGAGGAGAAGGGAAAAATTCGCCTTTTGCTGGATAATCTAAGAGCAACGACGCCGGATCTTCTGCTCTTCGATGGAGACTACCTAGCCGAGCCAGCTTATCTGAAAGCAGGAATAGACCAAGCTGATATCGCAAAGGCCAGTGTACCCATCCTTAAGGACCTCTTGGAGACCCTACGTGATTGTCCAGTGCCGTCGTATTGTGTAGCGGGAAACTACGAGATGTTTGGTACGACTTCTGATGCCGTGGAGGAGATTGGCTCAGACCAGATATTCGATGTGGGATGTGACAAGAGCTCTGATTCAATTCAAGACCGAATCCACTCTGATGACATATACATGGATCTGCAGAGCGTGAGGACTACATGGCCCGGAGGAATGCATGAGAGAAGCGGATTTGCCTTCATCGGTGTAGAGGGGTCAAATCCGATCAACCAGACATTTCCGGGTGAGCGGTCGGAAGACAATCTCAGGTGGGCAACAGAAAAAACCCTTTCAAAAGCCAATAAGGAATCAAAGAATATCATTATTGCAACACACAGTCCTCCATTTGGAATGAGGGATCGACTTGGAAGATTTGGAGTGCCACCACACCTCTGGGGAGCACAAAAGGGAAGTGTGGCACTGAGAGAGATGGCTGATGCCTACCGCCCATTCATGATTCTAGTCGGCCATATACACGAGGCATTCGGTGCGTATATCAGTGTGAAGAGCACAGATGAGAGTGGCGAAACCGTTGAGGATACCGTTGACCTAGACTTTGGGAATCGTTCAAAAATCACAATCGGATACGACACCTCCAAAACATCAGTGACGATCACACTCAACAAGGGCACACTTGAATATTGGAATTGGTCTAGAGTTCGAATCGCTGAGGAAGGTAGTCTTCGAATTGTGGACATTGAAGGTGAGTGGCTAGACAGAAAAGGAAGAAAGAAACCATTCAAGAAGTTCAGTCAAGTCTTGGACTATGATGGCGTCTTGGCTTCGCAGATAGGGTAGAGAAACTATTTCCTGTCCTTCTTTCGGAGCTCCGGAAACACGTATCTATCGGTCTGTTCGCGTTTCTCTGCCATCTTCTGCTTCACCATCCAGTCTAGCAAAGCTTCAGCTTTCTCATCAGGCAAGCCCAATTTCTTGCGGGCTGTTTCAACCTGCATTATACCGCCCTGCTCTGCGGCCAAACGTATAATTGCATCAGCGCGTCGCATATCTCTAGTCGGTATGAGAAATAGGAGGAGAATAGCGAAGGTCAGAAACAAGCTAGATTGGAGGCTTGAGAAACCCGGCTCAGTTGCGCCGTATATCATGAATCCTGTGAGCCCGGCAAGGACAAGGGCGATAATGGTAATCACTGCAAATATCTGGTATCGCCTACGTCTTCGTTGTATCTTTCCAGTCAGCAGTTCTAGTCCCTGAGACATATGATTTCAACTCCTAACGCCCATATAAGAAGAAGGGAAAAAAAGGGGGAAATGTGGTATGAGTCACTGGGGGCGACGATACCACATTATGTACAGGAATAACACAAGCAAACCATAGGTCAGAGTAAGGTCTAGCACGAATGACAATGCGGCTCCGAGTTCTGCGCCAATGAGTATCATCCCTACGGCAAAGATGCCGCCGACAATAGCCACTAGGATTAGGAGAACTAGTCCTCCTCGCATCCCAAACCGCTGATATGGGCCGAATAAGATGTCCATGAGTCCCATTCTTAGTCAACCCCCTTCATTCGCCATAGTATAGCCGCGAAGACAACACAGATTGCTATCCAGATAAGTGGTGCTGTTAACTCCATGAAACTCCCGACTGCGTAGAACCCGTTAAGGATTATGAACGCCAATGCGATAATGATACCGACTGGTGAAACCACCTTTACTACCCACTTGTACCAACTGGGCAGCTGGAAGTCTCCGGCTTCATTCGCCGCATCCAAAATCTTAGATCCACCCCAGACCCATGCCATGATTATCATCATGAATAGAGTGACCAGGACTAGGCCAAAGTTCTCTACGTAGTAGTCGAAAATATCAAGGAGATATAGTCCCCAAGTAACATCACCCAGTGTTCCATCGAATCCAGTAACATCCATCCAGAGTGTGAATGGAACTCCTCCTAGAAACAGGATGAGTGTGATAACAATCACAGTCTTCGACCGCGGCCAACCAAACTTGTCCATAACCGCTGTGACGATTGCTTCTACTAGCGATATCGCGCTGGTGACTCCTAGGAACACCATCATCAGGAAGAAGACAAATCCGAGTATGTTCCCTCCTGGTATCGTCATACCGCCAGGCCACGCGACGAACGCGAAGCCTACACCTCCTGCTCCCAGGAAGCCGGCAGTAGCTGCAATGGTAAAGACAGCCATCCCTGCAGTGAATGCAAAGGTCGTGTCTAGCAAGCTTGTTGTTATTGCACTGTTTGTAATCTCTCCTCGACGTGGAAGATAGCTCGCATATGCAGTCAAAGCTCCCATGCCTGCGCTGAGCTTAAAGAAGCTCAGCGAGACCGCTGTGGACCACATCTGCGGGTTGATGAATTCCTCAGGGGCAGGATTCAGGTAAAAGTTGACACCTTCAGCCGCGCCGCTCTGAGTGAGACCGAAGAGGGCCATGAAGATGATGATTATCCACATCAAGGGGAATAGAATCATCACTGACCTCTCGATACCTCTGGTTCCAAAGTAATCTATCATGAACACGACTATCCAGATCACTATCAGTCCAACCAATACGATTGGTGACATCAGCATATTCACAAAGAATCCAGGTTGATCTGTGAATAGTGATGCGCCCATTGGGCCGTCAAGTGCGAGCCCAGTTATTGCGTATCCTGCATACACTGCAGCATACCCAATCAGGACTGTATAGAATGCGGTCAGTATTGCTGTGTTCACGAGACAGAACCAGCCTAGGAATTCACCCAAGGGATGAATTCGTTTCAACGCTCCTGGGAACCCTCTTCTGAAGGTAGAACCCAGGACGAACTCGGTCAACACGACAGGAATACCTACTAATGCAAGCATGATACAATAGATTAGGACGAATGGACCGCCACCTAAGACTGACACCTTAAACGGCCAATTCCACACGTTCCCCAGCCCTGTCATGGATCCCCAGACCGCGAAAACGAACCCCATTCGGGTTACCCATGTTTCACGGGCTACTTCCATCTGTACTGAAGTTTCTTCTTCTCCCATATCGCTCTCCTCGCGAATGTGAAAAGTGAATGTGGAAATTACGATACATACGGCGATATAAGGCGTTTTTGGTCAATTTCGGTTGCGAATTGCAAAGTAATTTTCTCTTGGCGTTATGAAACCGAAAATGTAGGAAATGCAGGAGGCCACATTTTGTATCCAGACTTCAATGCCCTTCTTGAATACGACAAATCACGTTTTTTCGAGGCGGATATGGACCTTCATTTATCGACTAGAAACTCAGAATGAGAATTCTTCGCTGTGATTCTGCAATATAGGCATTCTTTTGGAAATCACCAAACTCCTCAAGAATCTTGAGCCTTGCAGATTGTAGTAGACTGTCAACATCATTTCTATAGATCAAGGCAGTACCAGAAGTGGCCCCATGCATCTCAGCAACTGCTCCGCTAGACTCGAGAACTTCAAATCTGAGAGTCAGCCTCATTAATTGCGATTTTCTATTTGCAGTTATCTCGCCGTATCGTTTCACTTCTCTTCCATCTGGCATTATTGCAGGACCGTCTTGAAAGGTCGAGTGTTCATCAATATGCTCACCCGGATACAAATCGAGAATGAAGATTGCATCGTTTCTGAGGTGGTTTCTGATTGTACAAAGGGTTGACAGCTGCTTCTCCCTCGTCAAGGCATGTCCAAATGATGCAGGAATAATGACAAGTGGAAATTTGATGTCTAGATTGAAGTTCGTCATGTCGCCTTCATGAATGGTTATGAGTTTGGCAATCTCTTGCCCTGCTATTTTCTTCCTAAAAATGGAAAGCATGGATGGTGACTTCTCGATTGCATGAACTTCAAAGCCTGCTTTAGCGAGTGCCAGAGAAACTCTTCCAGTTCCTGCTGCGATGTCTAGAACAGGAGAACCCTGCCTCTTTGCATATTCCAGGTAAAATGGCAAGTCATCGTCGTTGGCAAAGAGATCGTAGAACTCTGCGACTCCCTCATAGCCAGACTCGAGGTCTTCAAACGAGTCTGGAGTTCTATTCATGCTCTATATCCCCGCTAGGCAGGAACATCAGTGGAATCTATCTTAATAGCATGCTCCATATGCTCACGATACCTCATCGGAACAGGATAGTTGTTGAAAGAGTGCGCATACCAGCGGTTCATTAGTTTCTCCAGTTCCTTGGTGGTTCTCTCCCAAAGTGCATCGTTGAGCTCGGGATGTACAGACATGATCCTACCATGAGGTGTCTTGCCAACCTTGCCTTTCTTCGCGACCTGTTCTCCTGCAAGAAATGTAAGGTACGACTGTCCGAAGACCTTGATTATCTTCTCAGGGTCATCTGCGAGGTTGCCCTTTGTAGGATCGAAATCATAGACTGTGATATCAGCGTCTGCACCGACACCAACATGACCCTTCTCATTATCGATGCCCAAGATTTTCGCAGGTGCTGCACGAGTCGTGATTGCTATTTCATAGAGGCTCCATTCACGTTCGATCTCAGCCAGTGTTGAGCGCTCAGTCGCAAACTTGTGCACCTTCTCTAGCCAGATGCCGCGTTGCTTCTTGCTCATAAGCCAAGACAAGACGAGAGGATATTTCGTGAACGGACCTGCGTTTGGATGGTCTGTCGTCATGATGACTCGCCAAACATCGTCTGCACTTAGGGCAAACTCCAGAGGGATAGCCCACTGTACAGCATTGGCAGGAGATTTGGGATCGAAGAAGTAGGGGACAACCCCCGCGCCGCCAGGCATCTCCACATCCACACAGATGTTGGCCCATTTGTTCTTGGTCATTTGGTACAGACTGAACTGGAACGGTCCATCTCCTGTCATGGTCGTCGCTGGTCCAAAGGTGATCTGACCCAAGTCCACTGTGAAGTGGTCATTCTTGTTCATATACTCAGCGAGCTTGAGTCCTCCTGAAGAAACCCATTTCCACTCTGGCTTTGCCTTTTCATCCTCATGCATAGCCAGACTCTCAAATGACATGTGTGTTAAGTGAAGTACTCGTTTTCGCCCATTGTGGCCCTTTATGTCCTTGACCGCTTCTAGGTGTTCAATTGTTGTGTCAATATTGCCTACGCGACCGAGGTTCAATGGATGAAGATGCATCATATGAGGTAGGCCCAAGGACTCAGTTGCCTGACAAAGCCCGCGGATGATCTCACGCGGCGTGATGCCCCAATCTGGAACCTCAGTATCAAGTTCTCTAACATTGCCACCATGAGCCCAAGCATAGGTACCTCCTGGGCAGACAACCTTGACTCCGAAACCACCCACGTTCCTTAGAATCCATGCAATGTAGCCAGCCAGGCCACTGAGGTCTTTCTCCTTGACATAATGGAACGTCAGCATGCTGTTACAGAACAGTGGCAATAGTCCTGAGTTGAGGTTTGGTAGGTCTTCGAGCTCCTCCCAGCTGCCTAGACCCTTGAGGGCAGGGAGAGCTGGCTCCATTGTTGTCGTGTAGCCCATTGCAGAGTATCTGTAGCCAATGACATATGAGTTTGGCATGGTGTACCCCACGCCGCCACGAGTAACCTTGGTCTTTGGGACGGGGTCACCTCTGTGGTCCTCAGGACACATTGCTCGACCGAAGCCAAGTTTGCTTCCAACTATGTGAGCGTGCATGTCCACTCCGCCGGCCATGACCATTCGACCTTTCAAATCAATTTCCTTCGCCTTGCCATTGACCTTGTCGACAATCTTGCCTCCTGATACAGAGATGTCCATGATCTCTCCGTCAATCTTGTTCTTCGGATCGTAGACTCGACCGTTCTTGAGAATAATGTCACGCGCCATTTACTTCACCACCTTCTTCAGCTTGTCATGAATCATTCTCAGCACATCCCTGTCTGGCAGAACGCCTGGGGGTGGCTCTACTACCTTCTTCAGGTATAACGGGAGTCCATCCATTCGAACTGCAGCGCCATCACACTCTATGCCGGATAGTGCCACAGGTATATTCACCTCTGCCATCAACGACGTCATATTCCGTTTGGGATCAATGTTGATGACAGGGATTGCTGACATGCGCTTGATAGCAGCTCTTGGAAAATGCGCAGCAGGGTCTGCGGCTATATTCAACATGGCATCGGCTTCTTTATTCACCAGCATATCAACTGCAGTGTACTCTCCAGGCTGATATCTTGGATACCCTCGGGCATAGTCGACTGCAAATGGGTATCCGGTCTGCCAGGTCGAGGTCTTGTTTGCTCCAGCCACATTGAAATGACCTCTCATCGGCATCATATTCCATTTGGCATAGGAATTGAGGTCCTGAATAAGACGAATTGCAGCATCGATGTTCCTGTGACGCCCCTTTGATTGGGTAAGCCCCAGTCCAAAGAAGAGAATCCCATATTTGGCACTCTTGAGAGATTCAGCAATCTCGGTGATCTTTTCCATAGAAACGCCTCCCACTTCCTCAACATCAAGTGCATGACCTCGCACAGCTGCCCGTAGAGCTCCGATGACCTCAAGATCTCCACCAGGTGCCAATTTGACAAACTCGTCTGCCAAATTAGCCGAAACTGTCTTTCGAATATCAAATACCCAAATCTTCCTGTCAGCCTTGGGATCTCCGATGTATTCACCTTCAGCTCGGACGTATCTACTCAAGTGACGAGGATGAGCGAATTGTGGATTAGACCCCCAATAGATGATTGTGTCAGCACGATTCTTGACCTCCGCGAGCGAGCCGGCTGCTTCTCCGGACTCCTGTGCACCAAGAATTGTTGGTCCATGACAGACAGAGGAGGTGTTATCGACAACTCCGCCTATTGCTTCAGCAATCTTGTAGGCCTCTCGATGAGCATCATTCTCTGTGGAACTAAGCCCATAGATTAGCGGCCTTTTCGCAGATGCAAGTATTTCCACAGCCCTATCGACAGCATCATCGAGTGAAACTGCTGATTCTTTGATTGTTGGCGACTCTATGCGGTCATGATGATGATTCAGGAACTTGGCCTTGCTAATTGCACAGCCATTTTCGTTCTTGATGACTTTTCCATTCTCAACCTCAATCCTGATGTCGTCACAGAGACATCCACAGAACGGACAAACGTGATTTTCGAATACCTCGGTCATTTACGACGCCTCCACAAAAGCTTTCAGCAAATCCTCTGCGCTCGGAATCTTCTCACCTTTTGCAGCGAAGAGCTTGGCATCCATTTCCTTGTATCGTGGCATGCCGCTTTCACTAGTATCCGAATCCAGGACTGCATTAGCCCATGGACCGCAGGGTATGAACGCTATACCTGGTTCAGCTCTTCTGTCTACTTTGCAGGCAACAACAACGCTTCCAGTCGTGGTCTTCACCTTAACTGGATCTCCCTCCTCGAGTCCTAATGTTACAAGTGTGGACTTATCGACTTCGCAAATAGCGACAGCTTCAAAGTACTCCTGATTGAGTTTTCCCAATTCCATAGTCTGACCCTGCTTGAGTGTCCGACCAGAAGTTAGGAGAACTTCGACACCGACATCATTCATGGCTGACAACACCAGTCTGGGATGAGGAGTTTCTTTTCAAAACCAAGATATGAGTGTCATGGTCAACTGCACTAGATGGAGAAAATGCTGTTTAGGGGCATTTCGACTCTGGAAAGCACGTTTTTGGCCTGTGACCGCTGCAACCCCCGTTTAAGCAGCGGTCACGAATTGAGTAGAGACGCAGATAGGAATCATATCGTAAGGTTCCAAACGCAATAGGAGAGATCCACGTCCCTAGCCGACACAACAGAGATGGCACGATGATATGATGATTGCTGTGTATCCGCCCGCACATTAGGAGAAGCGGACACTGCTAGTTCGAAGCCTTTATCAACTATAGTTCGCGGATTCGGCCGTAATCCCTCACGCGACAAATGGATGGGACAGAAAATGACAGTCAAAAAAGAGACCCTTGTTGATCTCTATACTCGTACACTCAAAGTGCGCCTCTTCGAAGAAAAAGTCTGGGAGCTTTTTGGACAGAATCTGGTTCCAGGCACACTGCACTTGTATCTGGGACAAGAAGCTGTCGCGGCTGGTGTCACCGCAGCTCTCAAGGAAACGGATTGGATTCAAAGCACCCATCGGGGTCATGGACATGTTGTGGCGAAAGGAGCCGACATGAATGCTGCAATGGCTGAACTCCTAGGGAAAAAGACTGGTTCATGCAAGGGCAAGGGAGGCTCAATGCATATCACTCAGTTCGATGTAGGAGTGTTAGGAGCAACCGGCGTTGTTGCGTCAGGGCTTCCAATCGCAGTCGGAGCTGCGCTATCAGCTCAGATGAGAAAGACGGATGAAGTCGTCGCGTGTTTCTTTGGGGA
>JBHLQS010000047.1:0-17405 GCA_048883405.1 Candidatus Thorarchaeota archaeon | reverse complement strand
CTCCCATTGTCCATCTGGAAGAGCTCCATTATCAGTCCGCTTTCCCAATATGCCAATCCCTGAAGACCTTCAATGGTATCGTTTGTTAAATCATTGATCACATTGAATACGACAGAACCAGTATGATTGACCGGGACCGAGTACTCCGTTGGGCCTTCAATATGTGCTGGAGTAGCGGTTATGAGAACCCTCACTGTGAGTGATGACAAGGAATAGTTCTGGAGACTGAAGCTTGCCACTATGTCATAGAGTCTAGGTGAAGTTGGAGTCAGAGAAATCTCAACAAGATAATACCCAGTACCTAGGTCAGTCACATCTCCTGTCCCGCCTTCCCAACTAACATCCACAAAGGCTCCCGCAATTGGCTGAAGATTGTATGTGTCATTGTAGTAGAAGGTGAACGTCACGAGATCGCTATGGTATCCTTCACGCAGTAGTGTATTCACCGTCACTTCCGTTGGTACAGGTTGTATTGTTACAACCAGAGTCCTAGTAGCTGTTGCCATTCCAGTTCTAGAGCCAATGATTCTAAGGAATATGGTTTGAGCAGGCAGCCCGCTTGTATCAATTGTCGCACTATATGTGCCATTGGCATTCTCAGTGAGATTTCCCCTCAAGCTACCTAGGACATATGTGACATTTGCGCCAGCAACATATCCGCCATAATATGTATCATTGTACTCAACAAGAATTGAGAGCATTGCCCCTCGCACCACAAACAATGCTGCTGCACCGCTTACTAATCCTATATTCGTTGGAATGGGAACTATGTTGATATCTACGATTGCATCAAGGAACACATGGTTCAAGGAAGCCGCACTAATCACCGCTTCATATGGACCCAATGCAAAGCCTGTGGTATCAATGCTTGCGACATAGAAACCGGGGGTGCCATTTGAAACGAGAGGATATGCAGTGTTATTCCACTCCATAGTTATTGATGAGGCCACAACAGGAGAATCTGTGATGGTATCGTTGAGATAGATGATGAATACTCGAGTCGTGTTGACAACAACATCAAACACCGTTTGCTCGCTAAGAATCTGGCCCGGTGCCTTTGATACTACAAGAGTAAGACTGGTCTGGCGTGTCTGGTAATATTGCCTTGATACGGATAGTTGCAGATCATAAACGCCAAAGTTCTCGTTGGAAGTGTCCAGCATTAGCGAGTATGTGCCATTTGCCAAGTCGGTGAAGTAGTACAGAGTGCTATTCCAAAGCAGAGTCACATTCGCCCCAGGAATCAGGCTGTAGTAATAGCTCTCTCTAACGTCAATACGGATGTCATGGACTTCACCCCATAGCGCATAGACTGCTGTCTTATGGAGAACTAGTGCAAAAGTTGAAGCTCCAGGAGTAACTGAAACAACGATGTTTGAGCCTTGGTAGAGTATCTTCTGGGCTGTAACAGTAAATGAATAGTCTTGTGCTAAGAGCCCAGTCATGTTGAGCGCCAGGATATAGACACCGCCGCCTTCCGCAATAAGTTGGTAGCTTGTCCCATACAGTGATGTCCAATCAGTTGTGATAGCAGCACCATCCAAAGGCACATTATGGTCGAAGTCCATGAGAGTCAGCGTGACATTGATTGGTACACCTACTGCCGTTGAACCAGGCGGGGGTGCCTCTGCAACTAGAGAAGTAATGATTTCACGTATGCTTGCAGGTACGCCCGTAGCTAGTCTTGAGGAGTAGAATGGAACTCCTCCCTTGCTGGCCGAGATATCAAAGAAGACAGTGCCAATACCTCCAAAGACAGTTGAATTGATGTAGACTCTGTATGAGCCGCTGCCCAGCTCTACGACCTGATACGCTGGACCAGACCAATTTACGCTTGCCAGTGTTATCACTGCATTCTCTATGCCTTGACCGGACAGGAAGTCAATATAGTCAAGCTGAATCGTAAAGTTGTCTGTGTATGGCACTTCTTCAATCAACGGGAAGAGGATCTGCGTGGACCTTACAGTTGTAGTGGCTATGGTTGTTGTGCTTCTTAGTGCATAGTAGGGAGGAGAACCAGTCGCATCAATCTCCAGCTGAATCTCTTCACCAACAACAAGGTCTGATGGATTCAGAACTGTTGAATTGAAGCTAATCTCAAAGTATGTTCCAAAGCTGTACAAGGCGTACTCACCTATAGTAATTGGAGTCTCTGCCACTCCATGCGACAAGGTGATGTGCGACTTGTCAATAGGAATAATCATTCCAGTGATGTAGTCTTCAAACTTGAACTGGAAAGTCACATTCTCGAGGAATGGCGTGTCACCCGGAGTCTTGATAATAAGAATCTGGGTTGTTCTCTCAATCACTCTAGAGGTGATATCGTTATTCGCAGGGAGGTAGTACGGCGCTCCGGAATACGATACAGATACACTCAGGACATACGTTCCGAGATTCCCTAGAGCAGTGGTTTCTAATTCTATGAGATATTGCCCCAGTCCGAGGTATGTCACCCAGTAGTTTGTATTCAACGCAAGTGCATAGGAGGAGTTGCTGCAATCAACAAGCACTGATGCTCCACTGACACCTCTTCCTGTGCTGTCATCAATGTATGTGACCACAAAAGTGACATTCTCCAAATAGGGGGCTGGGTCTGGACTCTCATATCCGAACTGCGTAGACCGCTGAAGCACCGAAAAGCCGAATGCGTCGATAGCATCAGCAAATGTTGGTTGAAAGTGATCAATACTAGCTACAATCGTATAGAGCCCATCTGTTCCGACGCCCGAAGTATTCAATGTCACAAGGTAGTGTCCGTTTCCTGCATAGACGACGGTGTACCATCCAGCTAGGGAGGCATTCAATGTGAGGACTCCAGTCATTCCAGCAGAAGATTCAGCTATCAGGTCAGTATACGTGAATTCGATGGTCACGTTGTTGCCCCATTGACCAGGAGCGAATGAATCATGCGTCAGCTGGGTGGCTCTTTGGATTACAGTGACAGTGTACGCCAAGGTCACAGTAGTTGTGTAGTATGGTGATCCTACCCAGGTGACATTCAGAACAAGAACGTGACTCCCAATTCCAGCTAATGTGGAAGTATCAACTTGAAGAAGGAAAGACACTTCTCCTGAATCATATGAATGGGAATAGCCCACAGTTCCATTGAGCAGAGATATCGACAACTGAGGAGAGTCACCGATGCGGGTAGTGGTTAGGAAATCAATGTAGCTGAACTCCAGGTCAGCAAGCTCACCATAGGGTGTTGATGGCACTGGAATATAGTCGATGTATGTGGGTCTCTGAAGCACAACCAAGGTAACAGTCATGGTCTGGTTTTCATAGAGAGGAGATACTCCCTTCGGCCACATGAACCCGATACGGAATATGAATGAACCAGTAGCGTCCAGTTGGGTGCTGTCCAATCTGAATTCATATATCCCTGTTCCAACACCTGTTTCCGCCACAACAAAGTCACTCTGAGTAACGGGATGTCCTGCTGTTAGCGGATCAATTGTCAGCATGACATTGAGAGTGTTGTTCGATATGTTCGTTGTATTTGTCACATCGTAGTAGACAACACTGAAGCTGAATTCATTCAGGAAATAGACCGCTGTAGGAGCTTGGTCCAGGAATATGTCCGTCGCTGTTCCAGTGAGACGCACCTGAGTATCAAAGGATTGACCCATGTATTTCACTCCGGTCCAAGAAACTGAAATCGTCAGATTCTTCCATCCTGCGCTGCCCCATTGGGTGCTAGGAATACTGATGTTGTAATGTCCATCACCCAATGAAGAGCCTACTAAGGCAAACTGGACATTTCCAATCTCTGGCGAAGTTATAGTAATGTGCACATTTCCAGTGATGTTCGTGATACCAACCTGCAAGTCAGTGTCTTGGAAGAATACTAGAACCATCACTTGTTCATTGAACTGCGTCTGCTGGACAGGTTCGTCCAGAGTGAATAGTGTGCTATGAGACCTAACGACTACGGATATTGTGAATGTCTGATTTCTCATCAGGTATCCAGAGAGGCTGACTGAAACTGAATAGTTGCCTGGAGCATCGCTATCCAAGGTATAGATGGTGACATTGTAGCGGCCAGGTGAAACTTCATCCACTGCATATGCGCCAATCCAAGTGGTAGTAATTGAATCATTGAGTCCTGTGAGAGGAACGTTATGATCTGCATCCATCCAATCTACTGTGAATGATCCAGCTTCGCCAACCGGAATCTCAAGCACATTCTGGACATAAGTGGCTCTAGTGTTCAGCTCCCTCACGGTTACATAGATAAGATATCGCTGTGGAAGGACAAAATTGGCTTTGCCGGTGACTTCCACGACATATTCACCCATGTCTACAAATGTTGTATTCAGCCAAACGAGGTAACTCCCCGGCGAACCTGCGACAGGACTTACACTGTAATAGCTAGACCAATTGCAGTCTACACTTCCATAGTCAATTGGATTCCCTGTCGAATCCTCAAATCTGACTTGGAAGCTAGAGTTGTAGTTCTTGGGTACTGAAATTCCTGGTGATTCAGGGTCCTCAAGTACGAAAGTTGCATCATAGTTCAGATAAATCGTCAAATGATCGACTATGGAGTCAAAATGCGGATGATTCCATACGATTTCTATTACCCAAATGCCGTTTGATGGTAGGTCACCAGAATCAAGGGTTATAATGTACTCACCGTTTCCAGCATCTCCAAAAGCTTGTGGGCCAGTTGTCCAGTTGCATGACATCTGGCCCCCTGGCACAGTCACTCCAGGTATATCGCTGTCATTGACACGTATTCGGACGAGGAACAGGTCCGGATATGTCACGTTTGTTATCCAAGTACCCTGTGCATCAACAGGGTTGAGGAGCTCAGAATTTGATGCATGAACGACATTGAATGCACGTCGGAAGAAGCCAGTCTCATTCCATGCTGTGGCGCCTATTGAATTGCCACAGAAGGCCTCAAGGATATAGCTTCCAGCAGTGGCGTTCTGTCCGAAGGTCAACATAGGGGTCTCTGCATATCCAGTGCTATTCACTATCACCTGAGTCGTGTACCATATTGCCCCTGATGGAGAATAGACCGTGAGATTCACGTCTACTCCAGCAAAGCTCGAATCCAACTGAGCAACTAGCTTTGCTGAATCTCCAGCACGTAGGTCAAGGAATCTCGAGTTTGAGTGTGTGGATGGATCGAACATTAGAACGTCAGATATCATATTGGGTCCAGTGCTCTTAATTAGCCAGTAGCCCCATCTATCGGGGTAGTTGAATGCAGATATATTTGCGAACCAGGTTGGACCATGACCCTCATCCCAGTCAGTTATGTTCTCCGACGTCAAGAGTGGAGATCCCACATAATAGACGTCACGGCCCTCGGGAAGTGTCATGTTGAAGAAATATCTGTTGTCATATCCTGTTGGGATGTCGGCGTTGAACCAGGTCAGATAATCAACATCAGTAGCATTTTCAACTGCAAAGGATTCGCCATACGCAGTTGGATCCTGCGTGTATACTGTTGTTTCGTCTCCTCGAGCGTATAGATTGGTTTCAACATTGAAATCTACAAGTATTGCTCTATCGGGATTGGGGGTTGGTGGAGTCGGTGTCCATGTGAAGTTAACCATAACCGGTCCTGATGTCCAAGTTGGATCTGGATACTGAGTCATATTGCCGAGTCCAGGAATGGTTGAAGGCCCGACTCCGTAGTCATTCACATCAAGTCCATTTACTTGTAGATTGACATCGCTGGGATCAGTCAATGTCCTGAGGTATAGTTCAAAGTTATCAACTCGAGCTTCTGGATCCAAATCAGGAATGTAGTTGACATTCTGCTGGCTATAGAGACCCACCTCGATGTCAACACCATCAGACAGGTCGAATATTGACAGATCTGAGAGCTCTATCAGACCGCTATCAAACCATGTTTGTGCCTGATCGACGTCAGCAAAGGACTTCTGCCAGACTCTTTGAGTATAGTCATTTGTTTCAATCGACACATATACTGCGACAAATCCATCTGCACCCCAAGCAGAGTCTATCCAATAATCCATTCTGAAGCCTGCCCATATGACATCTCCACGGTCGACTACCATATTCTGTCTGGCGTATCCTCGTTCCCCGACACCGGGGTCACCTGATGGATCAGTTATAGTGAATTCTGCACAATCGTCACCAGAACCATGACCATCTGCAAGCCAGTTTGCCTGTGGTGCTGCACCGCCTCCTACCGACACAGTGCCTAGTGTCCAATAAGTAGAGCCGCTCTCCATCCCAGGATCTAGAGTCCACGTACGGTTCTCTGTAAGGTCATAGACGCTGACAAATAATTCATGACCTTCCCAATCATTCTCCATGGGAATATAGACTGATGTCTCAGTAGTTGTACCAGTACCCGGGGAATAGACAATCTGATTGTCAAGGTAAGTGTCAGTCCTGTTACCATAAGCGACAACAGGAATTCCAGATGACTGACCCTGCCAAGTCACTAATCCTTGCTCTGACAATGCCACTGCTCTATTATCAATACCCAAAGGTCTTTGCACAGGTCCATCAGTTGGATTTACGCCTTGGATGCTTTCATCGAACGCCCTAAAGTCAAAAGCAGTTGGGCCTGATGCTCCAAAGGCAAGCATGAATGCCAATACTAGAACCAGCGTCAATCTCATTGATGGCTTCATTCTTTCAGACCTCCTATCTGATCAAGCAGTGCGTCTATTTCCGCTTTAGTCAGGGATTTCGCTTGCTCCACCATGAGGTCCGCCTCAGATGGTTCTATTCCCATCTTGATGAGCTCCTGTTTCAAATGCTCAAGCTCATCCTCTGTGAGCATGCGTTCAGCCTCTGAAACCGCCTCAGGTGCCTCAGCTGACACCTCAACCTCAGCTAGTTCGCGAGCTCTCCTTGCTCTCTCCTGTCGAATAACCTCTCCAATGAAACCTGCACGCTCGCTGGGCCGCATCTTTTCGAGGTCACTTCTCAGAACGGCAATATCGTCATTACTGAGGCCCACGACAACCTGTAGTTCTTCTAGTAGCTGTTCAACATCTAGGGCTTCTACCTCGACCGTAGAAACAGCAACATCCTGCATAGTCTTCTTGATGCCAACAGGCTCCAATTCTCCATTCATCACCTCTAGGAGGTATGTCCTTCTATCACGGACCTTTGCAGCGGGTGGGACTTGCCCCTTGCCGAGCATTGAAACCATCCGTCTTATGATTCTGAGAAGCTTCGGTACAGACCAGACTCTCACGTATGCAGCTCCCAGTCCAGCAACGAATATCAAAAAGAGTCCTGCATAGCTGAATAATCTAAACTGATTCAGGGTATCAGGTGAGAACTCTGCGTATATGTCAAGGGATAGGACACCCGCGTGATAGTCCTCTTTATCGAGCGTAATAGTCAACTCATAGAAGGCGACGCCGCTTGGAATGAATGCAAACACGTATGTGCCATTGGGATAAACCGTGGCCTGACTGGCCTCATTATCTAGGGGAGTAGTGGTATTGATTGCGCCAATGATTGGAACGCCATGGTCGACATCCATGTAGGTGATACGGACATAGAATGTGTCTCCAACATAGATGCTTGGGGGTAGAGGTTCAAATATCATTGAAGTTGCAATCTCGCGAATCGTGAGTTCAAAATTCAGCTGCTGTGTTGAGTAGTTCGCTTTGCTAAATAGAATCCTAAGTGCATAGGGTTCGCTTCTCACTTCCAGCCTGCTAAAGCCAGCCTCTGTGGGACCGAATCTATATGATCCATTGCCCAATGAATAGAGTTGAGCGGAACCAAACTCCCAGAACGCTGTAACAGATGCATCCACGAGAAACTCATTGTTTAGAGTATCATTGAACTGGAACATCTGAGTGAAGTCGTCACCAACTGGAACAGTCGCGGAATCAGACCCGATAACCTCAGTGGAGATTGGCATTGATACGAACTTAACCACACTATAGGCATAGTCATAGAGATTCTTCTGGAAGATTACTGATATATCATGGGAGATTAGCCCAGCTGTAACCCAGGTGGTATTGATGGTTAAAGAGTAGACCCCACCACCAATCTCCACAAGAGTGCCGCCCCTCCCTTCCAGCACGTACGTCGCTAATGCATTTGTTATTCCAATATTGTTGAATGTGTCGTTGAAACTCAATAGGAACGTCAAGTTGGTTCCGTAGTAAGCACTCTGAAGCACATCACTGATTGGAATGACAGCTGTTGACACTTTGAGAATTGTAATAGTGAACTGCATCGACGCGGGAGTATAGCCATCTATGAAACTGGACACAGTAAGAATCCAGTCACCTATCTGAAGTGGCGACCCGGTTGGGACTTGAGCCGTATAGAAACCGTTCCCCAGTTCAGTGAGAGATCCATTTATAGTCGATATTCCATAGGTAAGCGACGCACCAGGAACAGGCCCTGTGATATCTACATTCTCCAAATACACAGTAATGTTCACAGTATCACCAGAAACTGCTGACAATACCGTCACATCTTGATATGCAGAGAGTGCGGTAGTTATCTCAGTTATCTCAATGGTGATTGGGGTGCTCACGCTCTTGTAGATTGATGAGCTAGCTTGAATCAGAATCTGGTGATTTCCTACGGCTGCATTAGCTACAATCATCTGGCCTATGTACTTCTGCTGCGCAGGTACCCATGCCAGGACACCTGTACCTCCGATCCAGCTATATTTCACTACCCCAATGTCTATGACTGTATTGTTTGAGAGGATCAAATATTCTGCCTCAATAGTCACCGTTTCCCCATTCACTGCAACCTGTGGGTCGAGAGAGGCCAGAATTTTCGCTGCGACTTTATCTATGCGAATTTGGAAGTCCCTCTGTCTAGTTTCGTAGTTCAACAGCGATGATTCAACCCTGATGCTATATTCCCCGCTAACAAGACCCATTGTTGAAACAGTAGCATTGTAAATACCGCCACCGATTTCGGCCATAGTGTATGTCCGTCCATAGAGGGTGAGATTCACAGTAGCTCCTAGGACAGGGGCCCCGCTTCGAGCATCAGTGACATTAGCACTGAATTCAAGCACATCACCCCACACTGGGTCAGTTGGCAAGAAGACCAAATCAATTTCAACAGGGATAGCTGCCAAAAGGATGTCCGCTGTGACGGACCTGCTTAGATGCAGGTATTTTGAAGCATTAATGCTGAAAGCGTAGATTTGGGCATTGAGTCCTGATGTGTCAATCTCCATCCTGTAGATGCCGTTTCCAAGTGGAGTGATTGTGTGGGCGGTTCCCCAGAGGAGCGTCCAATCACTAACAACAGTGGCTCCATCAATGCCTTGACCTTCGTTGATATTAGTGAAGGTGATATTTCCCACTACCAGGTCCCCAAGATAGTATGTGACTCCTTGAGGTAGGACAAAATTCAGGCTTGTTGAAACCGGATTGACTAGCACACTGAACTCCAATCCAATGACATCTTCATAATATGGAGTCCCGGACCATGTGATATCAGCACTAAAGAAGTACCGACCGATACCAGCTTCAAGGTCGTTCGTATCGACAATTATTTTGTATCGCCCATCGCCCATGTCAACGATCCAACTTGAGAAAACTGAATCATTGACGCATGTGAAAGCCACCATGGCACCAGGGATGGGACTACCAGATAGGTAGTCACTGAACTCGATGATGGCACTCAAGTTGAAGTAGTAGAAGGCGCCAGGAGTTGCAAGTACACGACCTTGCGTGAAGCGAGTATTGATGTCGACTGCGGTTGAAGTTGTTGCATTGGCATAATATGGAGTGAAGTCACCCCAGAAGAACTTGACAAATATTGGGTGACCTGAAACTAAAGCAGATGTCAGAACGGTTGAGTTGATTGAAATTATGTAAACGCCATTGGCACCGGTGATACTATATTCTGAATCCAGAATTAATGTGCCTCCTCCGTGTGTTACAATCAGTACACTCTTGTTGAGTGAGATTGGAGAGCCATCGAGAGAATCGGCTATAGTCAATTCGAACTCCACATTCTCAAGGAAGGGTGTGTTGAGTGGCGACTTCGAGACACTCAGGCTTACAGGTCTTCTTGAAACCTCAATATCCACCAACCGAACTCGTTCCAGATAGAAGGGAATGCCAGTCCAATTTGCTGTGATTTCAATTGAGTATCGACCGAAATTGCCGAGGGCAACAGTTGATATGCGGACTCTGTAGTATCCAGAGCCAAGGTCATCGACCCAGTAGTTGCTGTTTAGCACAAGAGACTGGGAAGAGGTTGCACAGAATGCGTAGACCTGGGCTCCTTCAATCCCCATATCGGTGCTGTCATCGATATATTGGACTGTGATATTAGCTTGAGTCAGGAATGGTGCAAGATTAGGAAGCTCACTGGTCATCTGGGTACGTCTAGCTTGAATGGTCAGGTAGAAGAAGTCAATGGCATCTGCACAGAACCTAGCTCCTCCGTAGGCAATTGAAACGTTTACAATGAAAGTTCCAGTGGAGGGGAATCCATCAGTCCGTAACTCAAGGGTGTAAGTTCCATCGCCATTGTCTGTGACATCGTAGAGCCCAGACATTCCAGTGACTGTTAGGGTTCCTCCATCCATTCCGAGTGATGTAAGATCATCCTGATCAGTGTATGTGAATATCAAGGTCAAATTGTTGCCAAATTCAACCGGTGAGTATACGCCATGCGTTAGCGATGTGTATCGTTCACGCACATTGATGAGGATGTCCACGGTACGATTCTGATAGAATGGACTACCTGACCATACAAGACTCACTTGAAATGAATGGGGTCCTGTTGACAAGAAGAGCGATGTATCAACCTCTATGAAGAATATGCCAGTAGCATCACCGTCATAATAGACTGTGAAGGCGTAGCCGGGTGTCGTGATTTGAAGACTTGGATTATCAAGGATATTGCTATCCGAAAGGACATCTTTGAAGGTTAGTGTAAGATTGACCTTCTCATCGTAAGGAGTAACTGGTAATGGATTCCAGTTGACAACTGCCTGTCTGTATGTGGAATAGACGCTGAGTAGTAAGGTTCTGTTCTCATATAGCGGAAGGGCTCCCTTTGTCCAGTTGACATGTATCCGCAGCTGACATTCAATCAGTCCAGACAGATAGGATGAATTGAACTCTATCCCATACTCGCCAGGACTGCCAATGGAATCGATTTCTGTAATCACCATAAGGCTCTGTGTTAATGTTTGGCCAGGTGTGATTACTTCGATATAGATGACAACGTTATTGGCGAATGGGCCAGTGCCATTTACAATTCCACTGTCAGCGCCAACATCCCAGTAGATTATTGTGAATGTGACATTCTCGCCATAAGGCGTTGATGTGGGACTGGTTCCTAGAAATAGGTCGGTTGGAGCTCCAGATATCCTTACTGAGAATGATAGTATCTTGTTGTCATACTTGGCACGTTGTCCTGTCCAGTTGGCATACACTGAGAGCTGCTTCCAGCCAATCGAGCCCCATTGATTCGCTGGAACAGCTATTATGTATTGACCTGCAATCGAGCCGTTGTAGACTGTGTAGCTCAGGGGCTCAACCACCGGTGATGTCACAGAGATCAAGACATCTGACCCAATTATGCCAGTTGATGTACTTGCATCAAAATAGGTCACATTGATGAGAATAGTCCCTGTATAGGGTGTAGGCGCAACGGGGTTATCAAGAGACAGGAGCGTAAGATGGCTGGTGACGATCACAGTAATTGAGAAAGTATGATTCTGGTAGCCAAACCTACTCACATCAAAGACAACATCGTAGCTCTGTAGAAGATCAGTTTCAGTAGAGAAGAATACGACGTCGTATACTCCCGGAGATGTCATGGTCACCGTATAGTTCTGTTCCCCGAGAACATGGCTTTCCGACCAATTGCATAATATCGAGTTCTCAGCCCCAGTAATGGGCAGATCATGATCAGTGTCCCATATTGTTAATGAAACTGACTCCTGGAATCCAATTGGAAGGTAGACAACACTCCGAGATGTCGACACAGATGTGAACAACTGTCTGACTTCAACGAACAGTGTGATGCTGGCTGTGACGTAGAAGTCCTTCTGCGCAGTGACGATCACTGCATATGTTCCTAGATTCGTATTAGGAGTTGTTATCGTCAATGTGTAGTTCCCAGGTTCACCAGGAGATGGAACAACGCTATATGGTGAGTCGGTCCAATTACAGAGTATAGCGGCGCCATCAATACCTACATCGCGAGAGTCATCGAAAATGAGCTCAAAGGATGCATCCCAGCTTCGAGGAACTGTCAGTCCCGGTGCATCAGGAGAACTAAGGCTTGTTTCTTCTATGACATTGATAACGAATGTTTCTAGGATTGAGTCATAGTAGGCGTGGCTCCATGTCAAAGTGATGACATATCGACCCGGGGTGCCCAGGTCAGCAGTGTTTAGTACAATGCTGTACTCTCCTGTTCCCATGTCATTCAGTGGATTTACTCCACTAGTCCAATTGTAGAAGGCGGAACCGCCCGGAAGAAGGTCACTATTATCAGAGTCGTTGACTCTCACCTGAAGCAACATGTCCTGGCCGTAAGTGAGATTCCTCATCCAATTGATCCGAGACTGCTGCGGGTATGTCACATACATGTCTGTGGCATGCTGAATCGTAAACACTCTGCCATAAAGACCCACATCATGAATCGGGCCGCCAGAGATAGAGTCGTTCGCAAAGGCCTCAACAGTCCATTGTCCGACCTCAGCTGTCAAAGCATCAAGACTCACATCTGCGGTCTCAGCGAATCCCCCAACAACTGTGGCTTCAAGGCGGTCCCATAGTGCGCCGGAAGTGTCATAGATTGAAAAGCTTACGACTGCCCCATTGAAAACAGAGCTGAGTTGAGCCCTGAAGCGGACATTGCCGTTGGCACGATAGGTAAAGGTTGAATCCCAAGCAGAACCAGTCCACATCTGCAGGTTCTGAATCATGTTGGCAGAATGCCCTTGAAATCGCCAGAACCCGTTCTGGTACGTGTCGGTAATTCCTTCATAAACAGACACGTTCACACTGTTCGCGTCTTGAAACCAGTATGCAAAATCAGAATCGGGATATCGAGGCTCAGACACCATATCGAATGTGCGGGTTGTTTCCTTTGTAAGGTTGAAATAGTACAGGTCTGAATAGCCATTGGGTACCGCGACGAAATAGTAGCTATTCCATTGGACCTGAGAGTTGTTTGACAATGAGAAGTAATCTCCATAGCTTTGGACTTCGGCTTGGTACAATGAGGAGCTATCCAATTTCCTTGCATACACAGTCATATCTACTGAGAAGGTCACGCGTATGACATCATTTGGATCTGGATTGACTGGAGTGGGCGTCCAGCTGAAAGTTGAGTTTACAGAGCTTCCAGTCCATGGCGTCTGAGGAACTTCAGTGGCTGTTCCAACACCCCATAGCCAGCCGCCAATGCCATTGCTACTGTTTGCCACATCAAGTCCATTCATTTTTAGGTTCACTTGAGAAGGAAGTACACGCGATTTTACAAACACCTTCACATTGTCCATCTGCACTTCAGGATACAACTGTGGATTACATCCAAAGGAACGAGTGGTCCTCATTCCAATCTGGATGGTGAAATCGGATGATGTTATTAGTGATGCATTCCCCTCGACAAGCCCGGTTGAGTACCATGTCGTTTGTGCAAGGACATCGCTGAATTGAATATCCCACAAGTGGTTCGCAGCGACATCAGCGGATCCCACCTGGACATATAGCTCCCAGAAGCCAACGGGAGCACCTCCCCATGCGTCATCCACATAATAATCTAGCGATACGCCGACCCACGTGACCTCACCGCTATTCGTGGAAATACTCTGCTCAGCATAGTTTCTATCACCAATATCATGGCGATACCAGCCGGCATCGGATTCCCCTGTCTGCGTAAAGACAACTGTCCCTCCCGATATATCACTCGTGAGGGAGTTGGAATGCGTGCCCACATCATCAGTCCCCAATGTCCAGTCAGCTGTTGTGGCAAAGTCGGGATTTGTTAGCCAAGTTCGATTCTCTTGTAGGTCACTGATAGAGGTTGAAACTGCGGTCCCTTCCCAGAGAGGACCTAATGGAACAGAAGTTGTATCAGAAGTAGTTGTGTTCGAGGTTTCATAAGTGAGTTCAATATCGGTGAAACTGTCAGTTCGCACACCGTATTCCGAAACATTCAGAGGAGAGCCAACACCGTCTCGAGCAAGTGGCACATCGGAGAGGCTGTATGATTGCAGAACTTCGTCCGATTGAACTTCGATAGTCTGTCCTCCCCCAATATCTACAAGACGAGAGGCTTCAGCATCCTGTCCAATGATATTATGACCCCCAAAGGTCGACAGAAGAAGAATCGGCAATAGCAAGATAGTAAATGAAAGAGTCCGACGACTGTGCATACTAATGTCTCCTCCAATAGATGCAGTGTGACCCATACTGCTCCTGAATTGAACTCAGCTGAGGATGTGAGGAATTCGTCCCTCCCACATATTAAACAACTGGGTGAATATTGATTCCAAAAAATCAAAAAACCGGCGATTTTTCGAAGGGTTCTATCAGGAGATGCCAGAAGCCCTACGTCTGTAGATGAACACCCCGGCTGCTGCTACTATCAGTATGGCGCTCACACCAAGTACAATGGCTACCGGGAATTCCGGACCAGTGATTGCAAACTGTTGGCTGAATAGGAGCAATTGCGCGCCATTCAATCCCCAATCAGATGCTACAGCATAGACCTCCAAATTGGTGTCTTCCACAATTTCAAAGGCGGGTATAGAAGCACTCCAATTGGTACCATCTCGAGTGCAAGAATACTGCTCATATATCTCGTCATTCATATCTAGTCTAATACTGACATTCTGAACGCCCGAGAAGTCATCTGTGACCATGACCCAGACATCGAATCCAGACTGATCTATGGGGAGTTCATCAACGCCCCAATCTTCAATAGTCGGAGATGTTGTATCATGCTGCGAATAGAGCATGTTTCTGGAGTAGTCACGTGCTCTGATCAGTTCATTGTAGCACTCCATCCACATCATGTTATTGTAATAGTATCGAGCTGCTTCGAAACTCTCTAGTGCCCATTCTTGAGCATCATAGGTTTCTTGCCTTTCGTCATCACCCACGTCTTGAGACCTTTCTGCAAATTCATTCCATACTTCTGCTTCCATTTGATCTAGGTATGTGCTCTGGGCCCAGTTCTGATCGAAAGTTGCAGTACCATTGTGAAAACCGAAGTACCCCATTGGACTATAGCTGAAGTCCCCCACATAATGTCCGTAAACCCAAGTATGCCCGAATCCAATTCCATGCATTGTTTCATGAAGCTGCACGCTTGAAACGCCATCCTTTGGTGTGACACCATCAGGGCGGTAATATCGCTCCCAAGTCTTCCATATGACTGTCTGACCTCCCCCTCCCAAGCCAGTGAAAGTCCTTCCTTGTGCATGCATTTCCATCTGCTGCTTTATGAAGACAACTCCAAACACCTCAATATTCTCGCTGGTGACATTCACGTAATTTGGCCGCATATTATCATAAATTTCGTAGAACATGGCATATCCGTCTGCTATTGTTGTCCCGTCGCCATCAATGTAAGCGCTGTTCCAGAAGACAGTGTTCCATATTGGATAGTCATCAAAGTCAAGATACTCTATGTCAACCTCCCATGGGATAAATGGTAGGAGTTCCTCTAGATGCTGCCTTTGTCGGTTCGCGTCAGTGACCCACAAAAGGCTCTCAACAGAAATGCCTTCAGCAACATCCATGCAAAACACCAATCCCTTCAAACGGCCGGAATCAACATACGCCGTGGGGCTATGCTGTTGCGGGACAAAGAGGTAGGCAATGGGTTCGTACAGGTACTCATGCAGGTAGACATTGAGATCATGAACTCCACTAGGAGTGCCTATATCTACTGATGCAACCTTGTCCTCTAGATCCATGGTGCAGTGTTCTGGATGATCATCATATGGCGGATCACCCCACCAAATCCGTGCCCACCTCAGATACCACTGGTCAGCACTTGCATCTATGACGAAGAGATTGTGTCGCCCTCCAAAGCCAGCATATTGCAGCTTCACGTCTGGATTTAGATGGTTATCCCACTCCAAACGAAACCAATTCTGAGCTTCACCTGAATCAGGGTCAACAGGCTTGTAGTCGTACCAGTGCTCAAATGAATGGTCAGCACCATCGAACTCGCTGAAGTTGAAGACGTAGAGAATATATCCGAGATTGGGGGGAGTAATAGCTGGATTCTCATTGAGCCAGTCTTCTACAGCCTCACCATCAATGACTCTTCCAGCTCTGGGAGCGAATATCGCCTGAGGCTCGTCCGGGTTATTCTCCTGATATTCCAAGGCAGCCTCGTCTAGCTGTGAGCCGGTTTCAGGCCCACTTATTGAGTTCTCAAGCATGAATTGAGTCAGGTCATCATTCCATGACTCACCTGCATGAGAGACACTATAGTCAATTTGGTAGTTGATATCAACGGCGGGAGTCGAATGAAGGCTCGATTCCGGCAGTCCGCTTGTAAGGGTCTCTTCCTCAATCAAGGAGGGTTCATAATTCACCAGCACAATTTGAATGGACCAGGTTCGGGTGATGGTGTCAATGGGATCGTAAGTTTCGCTTGTCTGAAAGTGGGCTTCAAGTGGTATAGCTTGCATAGAAGGCATTGGCTGGATGATTACTAGGCAGAGAAGAACGAGAAACAGACTGGCGGGGACACGCATGGTGTGGATGAGGTTTGAAATCATATTAACCCAATGGTCGCAGTATTCAAAGCATCACACAAGACTCTCTGATGATTGGCGCCATTCGTGTCTTCGTAGCACCTCATATCATATATGACAAATTCATATATATTACTGAGATGATATGTTAAGTCAGAGCGTCGGCCTTCAATACTCCGAAAAGAGTTCAATGAATTTCATGCGTATTGGCATATTGACTCCACACACACGACCCAAATTGCAAAGACTCCGGCCGACGCCTACAATATAGATCTAAGAGCCTATTTCGGGGGGAGTAGGCCATATTCTCTAGATGACTAGAGAGTTCGATTCATAGGTTGGTTCCTTCGCTACTCTTAAATCACCGTCAGATTCCCCTTCGCGAGCCCGGAGAGCTTCGGATGACATTGAAAGGTAGACCAACAATCAAAGAAATGCTTGAAATTGAGTCAGTGGCTATAATTGGCGTTTCTCCTTCAATGGGATATTACTGGGCGCATTCAATGCTGCAGTGGCAGCATAATCTCAGAGTTTGGCTGGTTTCAAGAAGAGAAGGGACTGTTCTGGGACAGAAGCTGTATCAGAGTATTGAGGAGATACCAGAGAGGATAGACTATGCCATTATTAGGGTCCCCTTCCAGGCCGTGCCGGAAGTATTGAAACAAGCGTCTGAGAAAGGAGCCAAGGGCGCAACGATATTCACAAGCGGCTTTTCTGAGCT
>JBHLQS010000046.1:0-17615 GCA_048883405.1 Candidatus Thorarchaeota archaeon | reverse complement strand
CTCAGGACCTGCAAGAATCAGGAAACGAATGGAAGGATTCGAGATTACATTGATGATGACTCGTTCAATTCCGATGTTCTCAGTCTTGCATGTACCGATTATAGCATAGCTACCGGGGACATGGAACTTCTTCCCTAGCGTACAGATTGCCACAGAGTGAGCGGGGTCACCAACCTCGAAGTCTCCGGGCACATGTGGCCAATTATTCGCTGGCATCATATGACCTCCTATTCCCTCGATTTTGGTTCGAAGAGCTGTTTCGTTGTTCCAAGCACCTGAGTAGCCTCCTCAACTGCTGAAAAAATGGCGTTCTGCATGAGTGCCACTGCCGCGAATACTTCCTGAGACCTTCTCATCGAACCATACATTACACAATCGGTGGCGAATAATTGTGCTGCCACTATTGAGGCAATGACTGATGAATTGACTATCTCATCGCTATCTAGATCCTTCTCCTTGATGAACTTCCAAGCCGATGGTGCATTATGTGGTGCCAAACACGTAGGTAGTCCCAGCTCTGACTTTACTGCAACATTCGTTCTTAGTTCTAATCCATATCCTGCTCCTACAGGCATCGTTCCTGGGTCGATAACAAATCTCTCTATCCCCAATCCCTTCGCGTCAGAAACTATCGCCTCGATTACATCCATCCGCTCCTTCAATGATCTAGCTTTCGGAGACCATCCCAATACAACAGCCATGTTGATTTGACTATCTTTCAAGAATGCGCGTTCGTCCTCGTCCATCGATATATTGATCGAGTTGTAGATTGCTCTCCCTACCAAGCCAGACTCGCTACAGAAGTTTGTGGCTCGCTTCTTGGCGCTAACATTGGGTGATTCATACATAAAGGGGCCATCGAAATTCTCAACCAACCATGATAGATGACGCTCCATAGCAATGCCTGATCGTCCATATACTTCTACAATCAGTGGATGTCCGGTTCTCTCGGACATGTTGATTCCAGCGTCAAGCCATTCCTTTGCAGTCTTCTTGTCGAAGAGACCCTCTTTTGTGCTCTCCACAATTGATTGTCCTTTGAAGAAGAGACCCCCCACAAGGACTGTTGGATTCTCTCCCGGATAGCCTCCGATTGTTATACCATTGAAGTCAAACGACCTCTGTTCCTTTTTGAAGACAAACATACTTGTTCTACCTCAACCGGGACGTGGGTAAAGCCCTGCCGACTTGACGAGCTCTGGCACACAGGACTCCCAGCCTACAGCCATTATATGAACACCGTCCACTCCGTCAATCATTCTCAGTGAACTAATTGTTTCAGTCGCGATAGAAAGACCTTCCTGCTGGATTGCTTGCTCCCTTTCGTCATCATCTAGCCCGTCAGCAGCGTTCTCTAGGCGTTGAAGTATCACATTCGGGATGGTGATGCCTGCTACATGTTCGGACATGAAATCGGCCATTTCGAGTCCTCTTAGCGGAATAACCCCTGCTAGAATGTACGTGTTCAGATCCTCGAGACATTCCACAAATTCTGCAAAGCGATTCGTGTCAAAAACAGCTTGAGTCTGAAAGAAGCGGGCACCGGATTCATGCTTCATCTTTGTTCGTTGTATCTGATGTTCGACTGGCTCAACAAAGGGATTGAAAGTCGCTCCAAGAAAGAAATCAGGCACGCCCTCTATCTCCTCATCGGTATGATCCTTTCCGGCCATCATTCGAGCAGCCAATCGAAGAGCTTGAACTGAATCAATATCTGAAACAATCTTGGCTTGAGCATCTGATCCAAGACCCGGAAGGTCACCTGTGATAAAGAGCACATTGCGAATTCCTAGAGCATAGGCGCCATAGAGGTCACTCATTAAAGCCACCCTATTGCGGTCTCTCATTGCTATCTGCAGGATGGGTTCTACTCCTGTATCCAGTGCCAGCCGTGCGCCTGCAATGCTACTCATCCTTGGAAGTCTACGTGGATTGTCAGGTATATTGACTGAATCACAAAAGCCCTTCACAATACTTGTCTTCTCAAGCAGCGATATGTGGTCAGCTCCACGAGGCGCACCTATCTCAACAGTTACTACAAACTCACTGCTCTGTAGCAATTGCCCTAGATGAGATATCGACAGTTTTGTGGACTCCCTGTGAATGGATAGTGAAGGGGCAATCGTTGTGAACCTCTTAACTACTTTGGTGTGTTTTCAGGTATCTCTCCTGTCAATCTTCATAAGAGTTCCATCAGCAACCATTTTCGATAGCTTCTGAGCTAGTACATCATCTAATCTTACGTCAACAGATATTGTATCTTTACTATACTCTTGATTAGAAACTGAAGCAACATCATGAAGCCAGGAAAGTAATGACATTGAGGTGTCATCATAGGGAAGAACTAGACGGTAGGTCATAATTGGCATCAAACTTCGCTCCACTGTTTCAATTAGCTCCTCTAGATTCGTACCATTCTTTGCGGAGATTGGGACAACATCACTGTGGTCGGATTCAATTAGTTCAAGGCGTTGAATCAATTCGCCTTCATCAAGAAGATCTATCTTGTTTAGAGCAATGACAACAGGGATACCATTTGCCTCAATATCTGCAAAGGTATCCAGACAAGTGTTCAGCTTGCGCTCAATCTCCTCCAGTGAATCAGAACCGTCAACCACAAGGACGATGACATCAGCTTCGCCAATCTCCATCAGCGTGGTATTGAATGCGCGAAGAAGTGCACGAGGTAAATCACTGATGAATCCTACAGAATCAGTCAAGACTACCTGGCGACCCTCCAACGGAATTGTAGAGGTCTTTGTTGATAGTGTCGTAAAAAGTTGATCCGCAACTTCAGCTTCCGAGCCAGTTATTGCATCATGAAGAGTGCTCTTTCCGGCATTGGTATAGCCTGCTAGTGTCACTTCCTCGAATCCCTTCCTCTCCCGACCCCTTCGCTTCAGACTCTGTTTTCTTGAGATGGTGTCGAGCTTCTCTTGGATAGTGGCAATCCGCTTACGAGTGTGTGAAATATGGATATCCAATGGACTTTCGCCGGGTCCCACTTGGTCTGCAATTGGTCTGTCACCGACGTGTTCTTGCTGAAGCCGAATTCGAATCTGGTGACGTTGGAAGGGGAGCTCGTATCTGAGACGCGCTTGCTCTATTTGCAATTTGGCTTGGGGAGTACGAGCGTGACGGTCGAATATTTCTAAGATCACCTGAGTCCTGTCACGTACCTCAATCTCCCATCTCTCCATGAGACGAAACATTTGGCCTGATGTGAGGGTGGGTGAAAAGAGAACGAAGTCTGGCTCATTGACTTGAATCCAGGTCTCGATTTCCTCAACCTTTCCACTTCCAATGCCATATTTCGCTGACGACGCACCTACTATGTCGAAGGTTCCTATGACTTCATAGCCTGCTGTGGTCGCCAAAGCCTCAAACTCACTGAGCAAATTCGGGTCTTTGTGACCTCGCCTCTGTACAAGTAGAGCTTTGACATCAGTCATTGTTATTTAGCCGAAGTGAACCATCTTAAAGCGTTCCATTCTATCCACAGGGAAAGATTCATGGGCACATCCGATGGCTCACCAGAAGGACTAGTATGAGTCATTTCGAAATCCGTGCAAAGGATGGACTCGCCCGACTAGGGAGATTTACCACAGCCCATGGTACAGTGAAGACTCCGCTTCTTATGCCAGTGGTGCATCCGGGCAAATCAGCGATTACCCCACAGGAATTGAATAGCGAGTTTGGCTTCCAGATGATAATTACAAACTCCTACATCATTCGGTCGCACGAGCGCTTTCGAACGAAAGCAGTTGACTCTGGAGTTCACGGACTTCTCGGCTTTAATGGACCTATCATGACAGACTCTGGCACATTCCAGATGTATTTCCATGATCTAGCGGAAGGAGAGATCGATCCTTTAGAGATTGTTGAGTTTCAGAAAGCAATTGGCTCAGATATCGGAACTATCCTTGATGTGTTCTCTGATCCGAAGGTTGGAAGAACCAAGGTTGGGAAGGATGTTGCGGTTTCGTTGGAGCGAGCCCGGCTCTCTGTGTCAAAGAAGGGAAACATGATGCTTGCTGGAACGGTCCAAGGAGGAATCTACGAGGACCTCAGAGAGAGCTCAGCAAAAGAGCTTGCTTCTTTGGACCTCGATGTACATCCCATTGGAGGAGTTGTCCCTCTGATGGAGCAGTATCGCTACTCAGAGATGGTCCGAGTAGTACTCGCCTCAAAGAAGCACCTTCCGCCCGAAAGACCGGTTCATCTATTCGGGTGTGGACATCCGATGCTTTTTGCACAGGCTGCTCTATTGGGCTGTGACCTCTTCGATTCAGCATCTTATGCTAAATTTGCAGAATCTGGACGAATGCTATTAACCACAGGAACTATTCACCTAGACAAAGTGGAAGAACTCCCTTGTGAGTGCCCTATCTGCAGTAAAACAAATGCTAAGGAACTCATCAAACTTGACAAACCTGACCGTGACCGTAGTCTGATGAAGCACAATCTCTATGTCAGTGCTGCTGAGATGCGCAGGGTTAGACAAGCCATTAGGGAAGGGAAGTTGTTTGAGCTTGCAGCTACACGGTCAGCTGGCCATCCTGCTCTACTTGAGGCTTTCTCTACAATGATGAGCAACTCAGATCAGATTGTCCAATCAGATCCCTTAGGCAAATCATCATCTATCATGTATTTAGGTCCAATGACTCTGCATCGACCTGAGATGGTCGCATTCCATTCAAGAGTTATCGAGCGATTTCCATATCACAGCACAGAAACACTGTTGTTGATACCTCATCTTGGCGATAGGCCCTTCACAGAAACTCTCCCGAATGCTGTGAAAGAAGTTCGACGACGAAGCCATGAACGTCTCCTTCTAATGTTCATCACTCCGCTAGGTGCGATACCATGGGAACTTGAACATGTACATCCTGCTCAGCAATGCGTGTTTCCGCAGTTTCTTGGAGATAGTGAGCTTGATGTTACGTCTCAAAGAGTCGGTGAAATGCTGGATTCTATCACCTTCGACAATGGATTCTGGCTCGGAAGAAACACAGCGACGGATAAACTGGGTCTTGAATTCAAGCAGCAGTATGAACTGGACCGCATTGAGAATCTGGAGGCTATAGAAAAGATATCAGTAGATCATGATGCCAATTGGGCGGTGAGAAAGCTACAGGCTCTTCTGGCATATCAGTGGAACATCGGTATTTCGCATATGCAGAAGAAGAGCAACTGGGATTTTGTGATTTCAAAGAGCACAGGAAAGATTCGATATGTGAAGCTAGAAGGAACAATTCTCTTCACTCTGGTACCTACAACAGGACTGCTTACTCCGACTTATGAAGGGGGTATTGAGCTTCTGAAGATGAATCTCAATGATAGATACCGTGTTGTCATCAGCAATCAGGTTAGCGAGTTTGTGGAAAAGGGCAAATCAGCTCTTGCGAAGTTTATCAAATACGCTGATCCCTCATTGCGTGCAGGTGAGGAGGTTCTAGTGACTGATGAAGCGGGCTCATTATTGGGTGTTGGCAGAGCGCTTCTCAATGGCGAGGAGATGGAGTCGTTCTCAAGAGGTGTTGCGGTCAACATCAGGCATTCGAGGGTGTAGAAGGAGGCTCGCTCAGTGATAGTGGGTGTCCTGGTACCTTTCTCAATGCTTCCACACCCCCTATTGGTAGAATCATAACCTCAGATTGAGGCGCAAATAAGGAAATCTTGTCGCCTTCTTTTATTGGAAGATCTGGTTCCAATAGTGATTCTGCAGCTATACTTCCAACCTTGAAATACACCTCTAGGGCATTACCAACAAATATGGTCCTGGTGACAATACCGGCAATCTCATTGTCGGATGCACCTTCCGCTTGAAGATTAAGATCCTCTGGGCGAATTGCCGCCTTCACCGACTCTCCTTTTTCAAAGGGGTATCCATCAATAGTAGTACGCCCCCTAAGTTTCTGGCCATCAGGCAATTGTACCTCAATATAATCTCCAATTGACTCTACAGTGCCATCTAGGAATGTACATTGCCCGATGAAGTCAGCCACGAAAACGGTCTGAGGGTCTGAGTAAATTTCTCGCGGAGTACCTAGTTGCTGTACATACCCGTGGTCCATGACCGCAACTCTGTCGGAGATACTAAGGGCTTCGTGCTGGTCGTGTGTGACATAGACTGTAGTAATCGACATTTCCTTGTGAATTCTGATTATCTCCTCTCTCATCTCAATCCTGAGCTTGGCGTCAAGATTAGAGAGAGGCTCATCAAGCAATAATACTCCAGGTTCGATCACCAACGCCCGAGCGAGGGCCACACGTTGCTGCTGGCCACCTGACAGTTGGTGGATATGACGATGCCCGAGCTCTTCCATACGTACTAGGGCTAGGGCTTCACCCACACGTCGCTCGATGGCACTTTTGCTGTATCGCTTGCCATTGAATCGTTTGAGCTTAAGTCCGTAGGCGACATTATCAGCTACGGACATGTGTGGCCATAGGGCATAGTTCTGAAAACACATTCCTGTGTTTCTCTTGTGGGGGGGTGTTTTTGTAACATCCTTGTCATCAAAGAAGATTTTGCCTCTGTCAGGCAAATAGAAACCAGCAATCAAGCGTAGTAGAGTTGTCTTTCCGCACCCCGAAGGCCCCAGAAGAGTTGAGAGTGCTCCCTCTTCCAGATTGATCGTCACTTCGTCAGTAGCGACAACATCACCGAAAGTCTTTCGCAAGTTCTCTAATCTAATCTCTACCATCAAGTTCACCTCAGATACCAGTTATTGCAGCAGACCTAGCCCCAAGGATTCTGTTAGTGATTGTGATTACAACCCACTGCATACTCATTAACACAACACCAAGACAGGATGCACTTGCAGGACCACCATACGGACCAATCATGTCCAGCACACGAGATGTCCAGTATGTCATCGGCGCCTCGGAATGTCCAACACTACCCAGTATAAGGCTTGTACTCACTTCGCTCACAGAATACACAAAGGAGAGCAACGATCCTGCAAGGACGCTCACCCCTATGAGGGGGAGAGTTATTTTATAGAAGGTCTTGTTCTTACTCGCACCCAGATTCTGAGACGCCTCTTCCAGAATCACCGGTGTAGACATCATCCCAGCATAGGCCGCCCTGACGGTAAAAGGAAACTTGCGTACCGAATACGACATGATAATGAGAAATGCCGGATGCCCAGCAGGAAATATTGGTGTAGTATAGAAGAGTGTGAAGAAGCCTGTAGCAATCACTATACCGGGCAGAGCAATTGGCGAGGTCACAAGTAGATCTAGCGCCGTCTTGCCCGGGATGTCCTTCCTAGCTATCACATATGCGGCACTGGAGCCCAAAAGCACGATGATGACCGTGGCGACAATTCCATAGAAAAGGGTTGTAGTTATGGAGTTAGCCACGTCAGGGAATTCCCAAAGGACATTATAATTGCTAAGCGTCCATACATCCGGAAATAGACTATCCGGAGCCCAAGACCCAGCTAGTGATATCATTATTACACTGATTTGAGGAATGAGAGCAAGAAAGAGAACCGGGATGAGTATGGCATAAAGAATGATTGTCGCTCTCCTGCTTATCCGTCTGGTTCGTGGGTTCCACTGGCCGCCCTTGGTCCCAGATTCATAGGATCTCAACGATGTGTACTTGCGAATGGTCAGGAACCCTACAAGAGCAAATATGAGAAGCAAGACACCGATAGCAGGCCCTTTTGGATCGACTTGCCCTGATTGAGTTGCTACGTTCGTAAAAACCTGAAAAGCAAGTGTATTCCTTGCTGATTGATGATCTTGAAATACAATTGGTGCTCCTAGATCTTCAATGCTGAGGATAAAAGTCAAAATTGCTCCAGCTTGGATTCCTGGCATGGCCATAGGCAATGTCACTGAGCGAAAGAGATTGAACCCAGTCGCTCCGAGATTCTCAGCCTGTTCCTCCATAGATGGGTCGATGCTCATGAAAGACGAATAGGCGTTCAGATAGACTAGTGAGAATAGGGAAAATGATTGCACAAAGATAATAGCTGCAAGTCCTCTCAACCAGATCTTCACAGGCAGTATATGGAGAGTGTCATACAGTAGCTTGTTGATGAAACCATCGAAATTTAGGAACACCTTGATTCCAATCGCGCCAACGAAGGGAATGGCCAGTATTGGGAAGATTAGTAATGTGCGAATGATACGCTTGCCGAAGAATTCGTACCTTGCTATAATGAATGCAAAGAATACGCCAAGAATGATAGACGCCGCAGTGACAATGATTGCGACATAGATTGAATTGATGATTGCCCCGAGGTCAGGACCCCAAATGGCAAGAATATTGGCTGGTGCAAGATAAGCTGCACCGTTGAGATTTGCACGGAAGTCAAAGCCACCGGTAGTGGGATTGATGATGAAAGGCCAGATGTTTGAATCTGTAAAAAGATTCACCATATGACTAAGCGTAAACTCTCCACCTGATGTAGTGAATGAAAAGACAATAACGCTAGAAATTGGTGCAATGAGAAAGACTGTGAATACTCCAATTATCGCTACAAGTTGAATCGTTGACAGAGCATCAAGTTCTCGACGTAACTTGCCTCCTCCCGAACGAAAGGCAGTTGCCAATCTTATAACTAGATTACGAGAGTTGTTAACTGGAGATCTAAAGAAGCCTACAAATCGCCTCAGGCCTCGTCCAGCTCGAGAAGCGATTGATCGGCCTCTTCTAACGAGTCCTCCAAAAATATAGGAGGGAGCACCCTTGAGGGCTCCCACGAGTCTTCTCCGAGCATCAGCTGGGACTAACTCTGATTCGCTGTCAAGGGTGTCCTTCTTTTGTGTTTCTGTTTCCTCGATTGAGGTCAAATACCATCGACGCCTTTCCTTTTGATATGTTGATGCTTAGTCTAGGATGTTGGAACCGTCGCCGCTATAGCGGCGTATTGAGCAGAAGCTAGACTCGTCCATTGAGTTTCGAACCAAGACAGTGTGACTGAATCAGTCAACCATGCATTGATTGTCTGAGCATAGCTCAGTGTAAAGGCTCCACCAGTGATTGTTGCATTCTTGTCAGGGACGGTGATAATCTCGGACATCTGAGCAGCGTATGAATCCACTCCAGCATCATCGATCCAGTCATTGATCCTCGCTGTCACTATTTTGCTCCAGCAGTCAACAAGTGCAGACTGTGCATCATAGAATACGGCTTCAAAGTAGTACTTGAATGAGTTGCTGACACTAAGTGATTCGGTATCGTTGAAGTCAAGACCTACACTGGTCTTGGTTGTGTTGTAGGCCAGGTATAGTGCATCGCGCAATGCCTCATTGGCAGGATCTACTGGTTCTGCAAATGCGCTCTCAATGACGGGTAGCCTCATTGCAGAGGGATCCAGCCAGACAGCTTGACCCTCAGCTGACAGGACGTAGTCTACAAAGACTTCGGCGAGATCTTTCTGAGTACTGGTTGCTGCGATTGCTATTGGATCTCCATTGATGACTGTGTAGTCACTGGGGACAATGTACTCGCAGACACCAGGCCTGTCATAGGCCGACTGATATCCATAGAAGTCAATGGACATGGCAACTCCCACTGCCCCGTTGTCTACTGCCGCCTTGACAGATGAAGACCCACCGGGCATCTGTCCATTACCAGACATTCGTGCGAGGAGGTCCCAGCCTGCTTCCCATCCGTATCCCTGTGAGATAATCTCATAGCAACGCCTATTTGAAGACGAAAATGGTGCATTCGCCAGGGCAATTGTGGGCAATGTAGGCAGGTATTGACCATACGTCACATTGCCTAGGTCAGACCAGGAAAGGGGAGTCGGCAAAGCCCAAGAGTCTAGGAAATAATTGTTTGTGGTGAACCCAAACGTGGATACAGCAGCAGCTATCCAAGACAACTGGTCAGCTGAGTTGTTCCTCTTCAGGTCGACACCGCCAAATTCGTCAGGGACCCTGGCTTCAACGGTTTGCATTGCCGCACTAGTTAATGGGTAGAGTCGACCGTCCACCATCAGTTGGTCGAAGATAGTAGGACCTCCACCCCAGACTACGTCAGCCTCCCCAGCTGCTATGATGTCGTCCCAGAACGCATCCTCGGGATCGTTCCATTCTATATCAGTAATACCGTTATCTTCTGCAATACTAGTTGCCAGGAACGCAGCTTCGTAAAGATTCTGCAACGCAACGCTATGTCTTGTGAGTATCTTCAGTGTCTTTCCTTCTGGCGGTGTAGTTGTAGTTGTCGTAGTTGTGGTTGTTGTCGTAGTAGTCGTAGGAGGGCTGATTCCACCCAAGAAGACATACGTTAGTCCGGCGGTTCCAATGATTGCGATTACTAAAACTGCGACAAACGCAGTCCTGGAAACGCCTCCTGAATATTCACTCATTTCTCTCTTTCTCCTAATACGTACAGAACAAAGAGTTCAGTTCTGTGAAGGAAACACTTGCTACAGCTTGTAATAAGTTCTACTGCACAAGAAACATTCAGACAGAAGGTCGTTCATATGCAAAACCACGCTGGTCAAGATATTCTTGCACCGCCTCCCCATTTTAGGAAACGCCAAAGCCTAGGCAGTCAGACCTGTCGATTTTTGATAGTCCGCATACCTTCATATTGCTTCAGACCAACTCAAAATAGCTGCAAAAGTTGAGGGAGCATCGGATAGGGATGTATGATAGACTTGTACCCGATGACTATGAAAGAGAGATAGATGTAGATATACTCAGGGCCTTTGGGTGGTCCATAATCGAGTTTGAGCCGGCTCTATATCAGAAATATCTGCATATGTCAGCTCGAAGTTCGGTTATGCTGGAGGGTGATTTCAGGAAGCAATTGCAGGAGATGCACGCAAAGGGCTTTGTTTCACCTCTTGAGTTTCAAGGGAAGAAAGCTTGGAGGAAACTCGTCGCCGAGTCGGATATGGAGGAAGAACTTCAAGATGAGGATGAGATTCGAGCACTCATTGAAGAGGCAAAGCGAGCGCGTCACAAGCAGAGGAGGAAGAAGAAGTCGCCCCATGGAAGAATCGTGACCGAGTCCAGAATAATTGCAGAAGAGATCCTAGGTACTTTAAGGGACAAAGTGGTTCGCGGGGAGATGTCAGACGAAGCTGCGAGGGACATCCTCATGCATCATATAAGAGGAATGAGACACGCATTATTAGAATCCCCTGATGAATTCATGAGGTATGTAAGGAGGAACATCCCTGGCATGAGAAAGCCAATGAAACACATCCTGGCATCCAAAGGCGAAGATGTGCTTCTCCTGAGTCTGCGTCTGATTGGCAATGAATAGCATCTCAGAATGCCCTTGTGGTGAGAAACACAGAGAGCTCTATTAAGAACTCGAGGTATTCTGGGTCAAGTGGTGGGTCAGCATTCTTCAAGGCAGATTGGGCTTCATTAAGAAGCCGATCCCTGATTTCCTCGGTGGCTTTTAGTGCGCCAGAATCACGGAAAATCGATCTGACCTTCTCAACATCGGCTCCTGTCATTTCCTCCTTCCCGAGAAGGTCTTGTAGAATCTTCTTTTGGTCAGGCTTTGACAGTTCGATCGCCTTTATCAGGAGCATGGTCTTTTTTGCCTCTCTGATATCCCCTTCTGCAGACTTCCCTGTTACTTCTTCTTCGCCAAATGAACCAAGAATATCATCCTGCATTTGGAAAGCCTGTCCCACTTTAGTTCCGAACTCACTAAAGGCTTCTAGTTGAGAGTCACTAGCTCCTGCAACCGTGGAGCCCATTTGAAGAGCTTTCTGAAACAGGGTGGCAGTCTTTCTATAGACCATCTCCATATAGGTGGCTTCTTCCACTGTTGGGTCCTTAATCATAGTCATTTCAAGCAGAACGCCCTCTACCAAATCACTGAATCCTTGCTGGTAGTAGTTTAGTAGCTTCATTCCGATGTCTGGACTCAGCTCCGATGCATTGATTGCTTCAGCGCCCAAATTAATCAGGGAGTCTCC
This sequence comes from Candidatus Thorarchaeota archaeon, assembly GCA_048883405.1. Classification (GTDB taxonomy): domain Archaea; phylum Asgardarchaeota; class Thorarchaeia; order Thorarchaeales; family Thorarchaeaceae; genus SMTZ1-83. The sequence continues at coordinate 5,697 of JBHLQS010000046.1, read as the reverse complement.
GCCAAGAATAGCTAGAGTCATGCCAAAGTCTGTCGCTCTTTCAGGCGCACCCCCAAATTGATCTTTGAACCATTCACGATAGCGAGCATGAAATGTGGGCCCCCCTCGCCGTGTTTCATCATGATCAATAAGGTCATCGTGTAGTAAGGATCCATTGTGCAGAATCTCGAGAGAACAGGCTGCTCGATAGAGATGCTCAACCTCAATCTCCTTCTTAACAGATTTATGAGCAACAATTAGAGCCAAAGGTCGGAGTCGTTTTCCTCCACGCATGATATACTCCTTGATGTTGTCGTAATACTCATCGTGGATGACACCCATATGGGATGCCCGTTCCTTTTTCATTGTAATGAACTCGTCAAGAGCCGCATTGATTTTATCTACTTCTTCCTTCCAAATCTCCTCGAATCTGCTCATGTGTAACCCTCTCATCAAGCGATGTACGTCCGAGTCTGAAGCCCATCCTTTTTAGGGTTTCCAAACTGTCGAGCTATACTTCGGGAATAATCGTTGCATGAAATAGCTCATTGTCCGATTATTTCAGTACCAGTAATTGCCATCGTTGGCAGTACACAACAGCATGGGTTTCCGAAAACTCCATGAACTTCCAAATCTGGCCCGAATACTACTTCCTGACTAAATGATTCAAAGAGATTTCCAACTAGAAGAGCATACTTAATTTTGGTTGTAAGTTCTCCATTTTCAATTAATTGTGCGTTTCGTATCTCATTTGAGAATGTCCCTGCCAATGGATCCACTTGAGGCCAAGCGAAGTGCTCAATGTAGACACCACGCTTCACTTCGCCAATAATATCGTCCACACTCTTTGTGCCAGACGGAACTTCAAGTGTTGTTGACCCGCAACGAACAGGACTGGAAAATGAGCCTTGAGCGTCGCGAGGATCTCGTCGTATTCCATTCCCGGTGGACTTCAAATCGACCTGTGCGGCGTTGTAACTATCATAGAGATATGACTTCAGCACACCCTTCTCGATAATGGATGTTGCCTGCATTGGTGTGCCTTCATCATCCACGACAGCACTCAACAATCCTTTCTCAGAGAGACCATTATCAGCAATTGTAATGCTTTCGTGCGCAACTGACTCACCCATTTTGTCAGTCCATGGACTTGATCGATTGTTTACATTCTCAGCCGATACAGCATATCCAATCATGCTTCCAAGCATCTCACCGCCTTCACTGGGAGTCAGCACTGCCACAGCATTCTTCCAGTTCTCTTTGAACGCTTTTGCTTGGATCACATTAAGGGCTTGATGCTGCAGCTTTACTCCAATCTGTGCAAAATCCACGTCATCGAGACTCCGAGACCAGCATCGCTGCACACCTTCACCAACCGAACCTGATTCTTCAGCCTTTGCCGTGAAATAACCAAAGACCATGGTAGACTTAGATTCTGCATCTGCACCAAGAGAGTTTGCGATTCGGAAATCAGTAGAACTCGTTCTGAGAACTCCATTTGGAACACTCACACTATCTCCAACTGCTGATGAAACAAGTGTCATTGCCTTCTCAAGCAAGACAGCACTGTCAGCCTCTCCTGTCGGTCGGTCATAGAATTGGTTAGCTGAGCCACTGGGTTTCTTAGGATCAGGTAGTGAAACGAACTTTTCATCTTCTGCAGAAACCTTTGCCATAGAGCCCGCACGCTCGACTACATCTTCAATAGACTCAGACAGAAGAGTGGAACTAGTAAAGCCAATCCTCTTGCCTGTGATGAACTTGAGTCCGACACCTACCTCCTCCTTCATGTCTGCAATCTTTGGTATGTTGTCATCAATGTAAATGCTGGAGGTCCTAGCTAGGACCGCATATGCTTCAGCTTGTGTTGCACCAGCGCTTTCTGACTTGCTCACTAATGCTATGGCAATCTCACTCAGGTTCATTTCACCCACCTCCAACAATGAGCTCGGCGCGCATGTGAGGACCGCCACTAGTCACAGAAACGAAGTCCTCTTCACCTTTGCCGCATGTTCCTCCAGAGAATTGAATGTCTTTGCTGACTGCATCAACAGTTGCCAGGATGTCCAGCACCTTACCAGCCAAGGCATTGCTTCTCACAAGCTGTTGTTTCTCTCCATTCTTTATGACATATCCCTTCAGACAACTCACCTGAACTCCACCACCAACCACATCCTCCATGCCACTCATAGGCCTCTGAATGTAAAGACCATCCTTGGTGTCTGAAATCATTTCGTCTATGGACCACTCTCCGGGTCCAAAGAATGTGTTACTCATTCGAGCGAAGATTCTACGATTGTAGTCCTGAGCACGTCCATTCCCTGTTGGCTCTGCTCCCATTAGAGCCGCGGTTTCCAAGGTATGCATATAACCGCTGAAAATCCCATCTTTGATGATGAATGTCTTCGTAGCAGGTGTACCTTCAGAGTCATAGGGGAAGGACCCCAGTTTGCCTTCGAGTGTTCCATCATCAACCATTGTGACCAAATCTGACCCAACCCTCTTTCCAACCAAGCCTGTCAGGAATGAGCGTTCTTTGACCACCTCATCAGCTTCACTTCCATGACCGCAGACCTCATGAGCAATAGTCCCAGACGTATCACCATCCATTATAATGGTCATCTTGCCTGAAGGCGGCTTCTCTGCTTTCAGTAATTCCAAGGCACCCTTTGCGATTTTTTCGGTGAATTCGTTTGTGTCAACTCTCCTGATCAACTCGTAACCAGTCTGACCACCAACAGTGTCATAGTCGTAATGCATTCTGTCGCCCTCTCGTGCCACGGGGTATGCAAAGACTCGAATCCGGAGTTCATCCCACTCAAGCCTTGCCCCTTCAGTATTGACTAGTCTAAAGACGAATTTCCCATCTTGGTAGCTGGTGTTAGTATTGATAATTCGGTCATCAATCTTGAGACCTTTGTCAATCGCCAATACAAACTCAATCTTATCCTCTGTCGAGACATGCTGTGGATCTTCTTTCACCGAAAGCCAAACAGACTTCTGCTCGGAATTAACGTTAGAAAGGTCAATGTCCTTCCGCGAGTACTTCGCGCTCGCCTTTGCCATCTTTGTTGCTTCAGATAGAAGCGTTTCAAGACGCACCTTAGTCAATTCCTGTGTTGTTGACGCTTGCCCCCAACACTCACCAACGAGGACTCTGGCAACTGTGCCAGCTCTATTCGTGCGGTTGAAGCGTCTCAATGCGCCATTAATGACCGCGAGCATGGTCCCTTCGCGGGACTCCTGGCGGATATCTGCGAATGTGACCTTCTTGTCAGAGATACCTTCGATTGCTTTGCTCATGAGGTCTAGCATGGGTTTTCACATTGCAAGGACCAAAGCATAGCTAAGATAAGGCTTTGGAGGCGCGCACAACCAAGTTCAGCTAGATGTAAATCGTCCCAGTCATGACCAAGACGCCAGTCCCACTCACCTTGACAAGTTCGATGTTTTCGCTGTCACCTCTGACTTCGACAAAACTCTTTCCTGGACGGCCAACACTATGGCCCTGCTCTATGACAATACTAGCGACACCAAGAGTATCATCAAAGATCCCGTATTTAATCATGTAGCTGGCTACGCACGCAGCTGCAGCTCCACTCACAGCATCTTCATTGACACCAAAAGAGGGGGCGAAATGTCTCACCTGGGCATCCGAAGTTTCTTCATGTGTATCCCTTGTGAAGGTGCAAAACGAATCGAAATCAGTGCCCTGCTGTAACTCTACTAGACGGCCCCAATCGCAATTGATTCTCTCCAGAGCCCTCGACGATGAGAGTGGAATGACAAGAATAGGGATGCCAGTCGAAACTGTTTGCATAGGAACCAGACGGTCTATATCCGCAAGAGTGAGGCCAAGTGCCTCGGCGAAATCATTCGGATCGTATGTATCAAGAAACTGCGGTTTCTGATGAGTGATTTGAACCTCATGCAATAGGGTGGTTTCGTTCTTCACGATGTCAGCTTGCAATAGACCGGCCTTGGTTTCGAAACTCACCATAGTTTCATCCCTGTACATCTCAACAAGGCCTTCATGAATCAAGGCATGGAAGGCTGCTATTGTTGCATGCCCTGAGAAATCTATCTCCCCTCTTGGAGTCATGTATCTGAATCGGTGGTCAGCAACCTTCGAATTAAGGACAAAGACTGTCTCTCGGACATTCATCTCTTGAGCTATCTTCTCCATATCACTGTCATCCAGACTATGTGGAGCTAGAATGACGGCTGCAGGGTTCCCACCATAGGGTGTATCGGTGAATACATCAACCTGTAGTAGCTTGAGCTCTCGCCTCCGATTCATATTGAACATCCGACATCAAGAAGGGCTGGCTGCTAATTAAGGATTTTATGTGGCATCATTTGAATGAATCAGAATTGGGAGGTGGCGAGCACGCGGGAAATCGTGGTAGGAGGGGGGAGTTTCGTAATTGAGGGCATGTAACGAAAAACTAGCCCACATGCTCGCCTTGCATATATTATAGCGATGGACACGTCCCACACACCCACCGCGCTCATGGCCTATTGCTGAGCTAACTTATTAAAGTTATGGCATGGGGACAGCACATCTTTTAAAGTATTCTTAAAGTCCCGTTTGAAGCGAGATTTCGAAGTTTTTCCAAAGCGCGCCCTTGTTGCGTTTTCGGCACATTCTAACACATTTTCATCAGGTGGAGCTAAAAATGAACAACATACTCAAAGCTGCTTTATTGAGCAAATGATGCTTTCTTAAAGTAAAAACAGAGTGAGGGATGAGGAGCAATGCTCCATCATCCAATCCTTGGAGAGCTATCCCTCATAAGGCTTTGAGATACTATCTTCCTCAACCTCGCTAGGCTTGTGTCTGCTCCTCCACTGATCCAATGGCTGAGCGAACTTCTCTTCCAGTCTTGACCTGTGGATGGTGTTCATAGTGCAGAATGGAATAATCCGGCCATCAGGAGCAGCATAGTTGACATCGCAGTGCTGAACTCGCTCCAGGTCCAGATTGTATGGATCCTGAAAATGCATCATGCCAATCATGATAATCCTGCGCATGAACTTTGCTAAGGACTCGTAGTCCCCTCGATTGAGGAAGGCAGAAAGAAGGTCCTTGATGATTCCCTTTCTCTTGATGTGCCTAGCACCTGCAGCAAGCTTTGCCTTTGCACGCGCACTAGCACCAGTCTTTTGTTGTGCAAAGAGGTTGGAAATGTCCTCAAGTAGAACCAAGAACTTGGAAACATCAATAAGATTGGTAATTGGCTCGTAATCACCATCCTCGTTCACGTAGATGAATGTGGACATCCCACAAGCAAAGTGAGTGCTAAGCTCAAGTTCGGGAGTGCCTTTCATGAGACCTAGGGCTCTACCAACGGGCATCATCGCTGGAACCGGATACCATGCATCAATCGGTATCTTCCCACCAGTCTGTTCCTCAATCAAATGAATGACATCGGGAATGGTGATTCTCATCTCATTCCGGGCATCATGGTCAATGCGACCGGTGATGCTCACTGGCTGGAAGTTGACACAACGAATTACATCCCTGTTCTCAACTGCAAACTCGATGATATCGCCAGCTTGGTCTTCGTTTACACCTCTGACGACGGTTGGTACAAGAACTAGAGACTCCATCCCAATCTCTCGAGCATTCTGAATTGCTTGCTTCTTGATAGGCAACAAATTTGAGCCTCGTGCTGCAATGTAGGGCTCTGGCGTAATGCCGTCAAACTGCATATA
>JBHLQS010000045.1:0-17844 GCA_048883405.1 Candidatus Thorarchaeota archaeon | reverse complement strand
TGGGAAGTATCTAGGACGAAATCAAGTCTACTACGAAGGATATCATGAGATGTCATACTTATTGCCCAAGTATTTCAAACCCAATCCTGCTATTCTCTCAGATTATGGACTTAGTCCAGGCGAGAGGTTCTTCATACTGCGACTGGTTTCCTGGGGCGCGACGCATGATAGGGGCCAGAAAGGAATTGATAATCTCTCCGCCATTGTTGAACACCTTGGCAAATACGGGGCTGTCTTTATTTCTACGGAATCGAAGCTCACATCAAATCTAGAGTCAAGTACAGCTGATATATCTCCGGTGGATATGCCAACAATGTTGGCTTACGCCCGGATGTACTTAGGTGAAGGAGCTACAATGGCCTCAGAGAGTGCAACACTTGGTACTCCTGCCATATATGTGAACACCCAGAATCTCGGCTACATAGATGCACTTGTAGAAGCGGGTCTAGTATATCACATCAAGCCCCGACAGAATGCGCTGGCAAAGATTCTCGATACTATAGACGAGATAATGGCCAAACCGCCGGAGCATTTCAATAAAATTCGTGAAAGGTTCCTAAGTGACAAAATAGATGTGGTAGAATTCATCGAGAAAGAATTGATTGCTTTGGCGAAAAGAAGGTACTCATCATAAACTGTAGGCTGAGTCTTGACATAATATGGGAGCATCTTCTACAGCTTTGGGTTCCTGGTACGAAGACTACTTGCATGTGAATACTTCTACGAGGGAAGGCTGAACAAACACATTCTTTCCCCGTCCACTACAAGCTCACATATCAGAGGGGCTGAAGAAAGCAACATCGAAGGATAAGTACCGTAAATCGAGTGGAACTCATTACTATACCCGGAAGCAGTTTTCTCCACAATGACGAACTCAAGCCCAATCTCTTTTGCAAGTTCGCGATCCGTTTCAGCAGTCAAGTCAAGATTAAAGAGAGCATTCCAGATTACTCTCTCAGGATCCGTTCCCTCATAGGTGTAAGGCTTCCCGTTCCGAAGAATTCCTCCAATACTAAGATGACAGTTGGACGTTATATCTGTAGGCTGAATCCATCCGAAATAGAGTGCTGCCCCACCATTGAACGCTAAGATTGCTTTAAAGCCATATGCCTGAAGTCTTCTTCCAACAACTGGCGTTGGCACAAAGACAATCCCGGTCGTGGGCTGTCCGCCGAGAAACTCTATGATGCGGTACTCGTCATGAGAGAGATAGTGGTTAACACCTTGGAGAGTGACACCCTCGGTAGTTACCAATGATATGACAATCACCGAAATGAGGAGGATACGGAGACCTTGCCTATCAAGATTATATATTGGCCCCTGGCCTGTTAATGCCATCCATCTTCTTAGCTGGCGGCCGACAGTGGTATGATACGAACGCCACCTTCGCAGACCCTGAAAGACTGCCAGGACCGCAACAGTGAAACTTAGCACAATGAATAGAACCAACCAAGGGGGAAGAGTCACTACAAATAGCACGTATGTCACTGAGAAGACCAATACAAAGACCACAGAACTGAATCCTATCCATCTATCTCGGAAAAGCATTCGAGACAGGTCAAAGCCTATCACCGAATAGTATCCAAACACTGGAAGAAAGAGTACCGCCGCATAGGTGCTTTTGGGAAGAGTGAATAAGATCATCGGGACCAAAAGAAAATGGATGAGCCTTCTATCGCTTTCCCTGTCTTTATGGAAGGCACCAAGAATGCCTATTGGCAGGAATACGCTCATAAGTCCAAGCCGAATGCCATAGTCGACTACAAGATTCCACGCAACTCCCACAAGAGTGTCATTCGACAAAAAGAACGGGGCCGTCTTTGCGGGGTCGATTGGTATAACGATGAGTCCCAGCAATAGTGCACCGATACTGACTGTGAGAAACGCCAACCAAGACAGCCAATCATCTGGAATTCGTGTTCCTGTTGCCTTTGTCGAATGCGAACCCCTAGTGAAACTGGTATGTTCATGATTACTGCTTCTGTGGACGGATGTGCTTGAACTCAGTAGTGGTCTTCTTCTTAGAGTTTCTGTAATCCGTTTAAAGATGTCGCTGTTTTTCAGACGCTTCAGAAAGTAGTATCCGATTACGACAGCACCATAAGCCAATGTGAATATCGCAAGTCCATGAGTAAATACTAACAAAACGAAAAAGAACAGTGCATAGATTGCCTGCCGCAAATTGTTTTCCGTAACATGAACCAGTCCCTCATCCGTTAGTTTCCAGTATGAAACATCACTGCCCTTGAATAGCTTCACACCATAGAAAAGAAACCACGGTAGGATTCCTAAGAACGGCCCTCTTGCAGTTGCGGTATAATATGTGCTAATCACGAACACAAAACTGAATGTGTAAAACATGGTGAAAAACAGGGCTTTTTGCCTATCTTCAAAGAGTACTGTGCCAAGATAATACGCCCCTACAGTTCCAATGATGTTAGTCGTCATAGAGATTATCAGCACAATAGCTTCAAATGATAGACCCAGTTTCATCATTGCTGCAATGAATAATGGTACACCAATAGGATAGTCTGAAAAAGGATAGAGGCCAATAAGTGACAATGGTGAAAGAGTCCAAATCGTGAAGTATCCCTCACTGAGCACATGTCCCATCCATAATACAACGAAGGCATCATCCCCGAGTATTCCAGGAACCCTAGGTATTCTTATAGCGATACTCAGGACAATCAGTGCGAGTAGATCTTTCCTTGCACTAATTATGCTTAGGATTCTTGCCTTTTCAGCTGCTGAATCAGCAGAACTGCGCGGGCTCATTGTATAAGTACCGCCTCTATTCCCTCATGTTATTCCAGAAGCATCTTCATATTTTGAAGACATAAAGGTGTCGAGCTGGGTTCATTGTCTTCCACCTTACTGTCAAACTCGGGGAAAAACTTGCCAGGAATCTTCGAGTCCCGACTTCCAAAGATGAGTGTTTTTGAGTCAAGGGGGACTGAGTCATCTATATTCTGATTTAGACATTGAAATATATCATGATTTTACATATTTATGATTAGTGCCCAGCTCTTGACAGCGAGTGCGGCCTGCAATCCTGATTACAATACCGCCCTTAGATGGTTGAACACAGCAATACAAGCATGCATTTTATCATTGATCCTTCCACCGAAACATCTGCTCAACCATAAGGAAAAGGATCAAGGCGGCTTTTGCCCATGAAACCTTCAAAGGATTCAGAAGCAGAAGCAATATTGCGAAATGACGCACCAAAACTTAAAGCCCTCAATAGCGGAATGGTGTGTATGCATAGCCTGGATAAGCTCATTTTCTTGGCGGCACACGAGGCTCAAAAGCCTGGATTTCACGGACTCTACAGGTTTCTGATGGCCAATCAATGGAAGTCCAGAGAAACACTTCTTCGCGAACAGGCATTGTTGTTGCGGAGGATGGTCCATTTCTGTTACAATCGGGTGCCTTTATACAGAAGGCGCTTCAGGGAATCTGGTCTCATGCCATCAGATATTCGAAACCAGTCTGACCTTGAAAAGATTAGTCCATTAACGAAGAAGGACATTCTCTCTAACAAAGCAGATTTTCTTCCAACAGGTCGGACTGGGAAATACCATATGAGCCATACTGGTGGGACAACTGGTTCACCCCTAAGCTTCCGAGTTTCTCATGACGATCGTTTCTTCTCAGGTGCCTTGCTTTACAGGGGCTGGTCGGGAGGAGGGTATCACTTGGGAGATCGGATGTTGGTGATGGGTGGGCCGTCACTTCTGAGAAACCCGCAAATGAGAGTGCGACTGAAAATCAACGAGCTGACAAGAAAACTCCGCTACATTTCATATTTCAAGTTGGACAAAGCAGACTTACAGAAATACACCATGATGCTTCAATCATGGAAACCATCCTTTCTTCGAGGAGCCCCTTCGGGACTTAATGAGCTAGCAGAGCATATTGAGAATCATAGCGCCGATATCCCTAGGCTGAAAGCGATATTCACAACAACTGAGAAGCTATATCCACACGTTAGAAAGAACCTAGAGAGAGTATTCGGCGCCAGAGTTTTTGACGGATACGGAGCCAACGATGGCGGGGTGGGAGCATATGAATACGATTGTGGAAATCTACATATCGACACCGAAAGAAGCATATTAGAAGTTGTCGACGAGGAAAACAACCAAATAACCCAGGGGAGGGGTCGAGTGCTTGCGACAAGTCTAAGAAATTTCGCTATGCCTTTTCTGCGGTACGAAGTGGAGGATGAGGTTGTTGCCACTGAACAGGAATGCCATTGTGGCAGAGGACTTCCGATCCTTGAAGAGATTATTGGCAGAACCGTTTCGGTTTTTGTCAAACCTGACGGAGGATTAATCCACGGTTGGTTTTTCAATATTATATTCTTAGATATTGGGGAAACGGTGAAACAGTACAGAGTCGTCCAGGAAACTGAAGAACGGATAGTTATCTATTTAATACCAGGGCCAGGATTTGGCGACCACACAATCCAACAGATAAGTCATTTTGTTGAAACGAACTGCAGTGACTGGGAACTAGATTTTCGTATCGTAGAGTCAATACCGAAGTCAAGATCTGGGAAGGTCATTTTTATCGAGAGTCTGGTTAAGCGCTAATAGAGCATATCTGCTGTTGCTAGAGCTTAATCCAATATAGAATTGAATCAACATCCAGTTGCCTGAGTTTGTTGGCTGGAGTTGCCATGGTGATTATCCATACGGAGTACAGGAACCGAGATTGCAGGCCCATGACTGAAGCCAAGATATTTCTGCCGATATTGTCATAAGCAGATTTACAGAGTAGGCGATTTGGTTCAGACTGATGCGAAACTCTGATCCAAGAATGACATATGCGAGAGAGAGGATTTGACTGAATCCAGCGAAGGAACACGAATTCTGGGAGTGGGAGACATCATGCTTGGTGAAACTCCCCTCTCTCTAGGTAGAGGAGTACTCACGTCTTGGATTCAGAACGGCATCAATCCCTTTGCTCTGATATCGGATTTTCTTACAGAGTCAGATGTTTTAGTCGGCAATTTGGAATGTGTCATCTCATCCAAGTCTGAACTGACAGGCTACAAGGCCAAATCGCTCAGAGCACCACCATCCACAGTGACTCTTCTACGTGAAGCTGGGTTCTCAGTGGTGTCAGTAGCAAATAACCACGCAATGGATCATGGGCCACAAGCATTCCACGACACATGTGATTTACTAGAAAGGAACGGCGTTGCATATTGTGGTACAGATTTGGATCCCATTACTTTGCGTGTAAGAAACACTTCGAATGAGGATGAGATTAGTGTGGCTGTAGTTGGTGCATCATTTCACCCGAATCAGACTGAGTTCGCCCCACTATACCGTCTGATTGAATCGCATAGTGATTTCACGTTGCTTTGCCAGATGGTGCGTGATGCCTCTTGCGATGCTGAAATAGTGATGCTTCTATGCCACTGGGGAGAGGAGTTCGTGACAGTTCCGAGTCCATATCAAGTGAGAGTCGCAAAAGAACTTGTAAGGAACGGGGCTAATCTCATTATGGGGCACCATCCGCATGTATATCAGGGGCTACAAATAATTGGCTCTTCCCCAGTGTTCTTCTCTCTAGGCAACTTTGTATCTGACATGATGCAGTCGTACCTGCGAAGGGCAGCCATTGCAGTTGTGGAAGTCAAACCTCATAGCAAATATGAAGCTCGTGCGAAACCGATACGAATCGATACTGCTCATCGTCCATCTTTGTCTCAGACGAAGTCTGACTATGCATTTTTACGCATGGTTGATCAAGATTGTGCTATGAGTCTGGCAGGTGAAGCCGAGTCTAGATATGGTTCGATGCTAAAACAGGCTTCAGCTAAATATAAGCGTGACAAGCTCCTGGACTTCATATTCAACCTGGGTTATGCGCCGTCTGCCAAAATTGAACTCGTCAAGGATTCCATTACAAAAGCCCTCTACAGGAACCTTCATCCCAATTATGAATCACACTACCCGCGCTATGCATGAATGGCAGTGAGCTTGTCCATATGGACTTCCTCTGATCGTGCCGCAGCAAAATCAGTCACTTCAATCTGCATACAACTATGGGTAAATTTAAAGTACAGCTGAATACAGATGACTTGGAACAATAATATATTGGTGGATAGTGATTGGAGCATATGCCAACACAAAGGCAGGTCTTCGCAGGAGTCCATATATGCATCATAGTCCTCATCATGTTTCCAGCTCTTATTATCGAACATAGTCCGCTTGGCGCATTCTATATTACGGATTCTTCCTGCGACCTTGACGCAAGAGCTTGCATAAATGTCCACGATGCAGAGGCTTGGACTGCGGAGAGCCCTGCTGGCATCGCCATAACACTTGATGACCGATCCGTAGACGAATGGTATGATATCCGACCTTTGATGGCCAGATACGGCGCAAAGGTGACTTTTTTTGTTACGGAAATTGACGTTCTGTCCGCAGACGAAATTGAGAAGCTTATAGTATTGAAAAATGAAGGACATGAAATAGCCTGTCATGGCTTTCGGCACCTTGATGCAGTAGAGTTTATGAAAAACCACTCACTACAAAGCTACCTGGATGAAGAGATCTTTCCAGCTGTCAGTTTCATGTCAGAACACGGATTAACACCAACATCCTTTGCCTATCCCTTCGGTTCACGAAATTCGACAATTGACGACGAGCTAATCAAATACTTCTTAATCCTAAGAAGCACGACATATACCTCAAACGAAACCCGTGTAGTCGGTCTGAATTCGACCTATTATGATTGGCAACCTAGAAAGGTCCTTCAGGCGGTGGGGATAGATAACCTGTATGGAAATACAATCGAGGAGATAGTTGAAGGTTTGGAACGAGCCAAATCCAATAACGAGGTTCTACTACTCTATGGACACATGCCATCAAACACTTCTGGAGATTATGTCACGCCGATAAATAAACTGGAAACCATCCTGAGTTCAGCGGAAGCAATGGGTTTGTCCTTTTACAGAATATCTGATTTGGCTCCTCATATCGAGTCCACGACGACGACAACTACAGGAAACGTGATTACTGGACCTGAAACATCTATCATGGGGACTGACGAAATCATATTCATGTTCATTATATCCATTGCCGCCATCTTCGTGGCATGGGGCCTCACAACAGTCATTTTCCCTGGAAAGCGTGAGCACATTTTGTATTCACCAGCATAAATCACTTGGAAATCAGTGTTGTGATAAGAAGAACTGGAGAGGGAATCGTTTTGGGAAGGCAACAATACCGGTGTTCTACAGGGTATCGATAACATCTTGATATACTCTTGGTGCTTCAAATGAGTTTCCCAGTTTTCATTGACGAATTAGACGGCAAGATTGCAATTATTAAATCGTATAGTTCACATATGGTAATTGATGAGTTTTCGGATGAACTATGCCAGATTCTTATGCACTAAATGAATTGAATCCCAATTCGCATCTGTTACCAGCTGTGATGCAGTTCGACGTTGTTATATGGCATGCTCGCAAGATGAGAAACCTTCAGGACTATAGTCATAGCCCTAATCAAGGCTCAAGCCCCAGAGACTTCCTAGCTACGGAATCGGATTTCAGATAGATTGTCTTATCAAATATTATCAAAACTAGCTCACTTGGAAAACGTTAATTGATCCCCATGCATATGTCCCATTACTAACTGTCCCTCGCCTTCTGAAGGTGCAAAATGAGAGCCCGCCAAAAGCGTGTGAGATTACTGGTTTTCTGCTTGGTTTTTATTAGCGCAGCCCTTTGCTGAATTTCCCGGAGTAGCTTGTAGTTGTTCAGTAGATTATCAATCGTGTTCACATACGCCTCTTCATCGTCATGTTGGTCGATGATGAACCCATTGACATTATTCGTGATTACATTGGGGACCTCTCCTACTCTGCTTGAAACACAACACAAACCAGCTGCCATAGCCTCCATTATAGAGAAGGGGCCTCCCTCATGTGCTGAATTGAGCACAAATATCTCTGCGGAGTTGAGAATCCTATTGACGTCGACAATAGAGGGTACATATCCGTAGAATCTGATGTTGTCCGCCAGTCCTTTGTTTTCTACATAGGCTTCCAAGCTTTCTCTCAAATCCCCTTTTCCGATTATACCTGCTTTAATATCAGGTCTTGACTCCTTAAGACGACCAACAATATTCACGAAGACATCAATGTGCTTATCTGCCGTAAACCTTGAAAGAACAACAAGATGAATCGACTTCTCTAAGTCCATTGGGAAGTAATGCTTCAAATCAACAAGGTCTAGTGACTGGTATTTGATAATCTTCTTGGGAGGGATTCCCTTCTGATTCAGGAAATCGTACATGCGATCGACTGGTTTCGCGATCAGTCTGCTTGCTCTTCTTGCCAATCCAGTTGTCAATTTCCCTATTACATATCCATGACCGCCAAACTCCCAACGTGATGCTATCACCATATAGATAAGGGGTTTCCTTGAAATAAACGACACCAGACTGCCGAGATATAGATGGGGAAATGCGTGGACTGCATAAACACATGAGAAGTTTGCTTTTAATGCTAGACTTAGTGAAGACAGAACCTTCCAAATGAGAGTGAGAAATGTGTTTCTTCTTATGAAAACAGGGGGACAGATATAGGAAATCCTATTCCTCTCTATCCCGGGAGTGGTTCTCAGAATATCAACCAGAATGTCCTCATTGTTTAGAATCGGTGTGACCATGGAATTCAACGTACTATCTGGAAGACCTGCAATCATCAGAATCCTTGCATGGCTCTCTGTAATCGACTTGACCTCCTCCTCTACACCATATGACAGACATTCATATTTCTTTCTCGATAGGCCCGAGAGCTATATGCTGATTAAGAGGAGAAACAGCTGCCACCAAGGCCTTATATCAAATTGGAAACTCGCAGAAGAATCGAAAAATGAAAACACTCCTCTATCAGTGCTCAAAGACAGGGTCAAATCCCAATTAGTGGTCATGAATTCTGACCTGCTCACGGATCTCAAATTCAACGCGTTGCTCAAGTCACATCAAAAATGGGGTGCGGACTTAACAATAGCACTCAAGAAGTTCAATCGAAAGATAGCATACGGTGTGGTTGACGCTGGTGAGGATTTGCGCGTTACTCGTCTAAGGGAGAAACCGGATCTTGATTTTCTCATCAACTCAGGAATCTATGTTCTCTCTCCCAGGGCAATCAATTTGATTCCTCACGAACAGGAGTTCCAGATGACTGACCTGATTGAGAGAGCTATTGAGAACGATCAAGGCGTCTTCGGATACATCTTTACAGAAACCTGGATCGATATTGGCCGTCTTGGTGATTACATGAAGGCCATCAGCGAACTAGAGACGGAGGTAACAGCGATACGGATTGCATTTTCATATGACTATTGCCAGGAAAGATATGAATTTGTCCTACATGCTGTTCTTCGAGGAATTGCACTTCCTATTTCATAGATGAAATGCAGAGATTCTCTTGAATTGCCGACTGTCTTGTCTATTTGTGAATAAGATCATCTTCCTCAGCAGGTTTCTTGCTGAATAGGAACTTGACTCCCATAGGACTAGGTGTGGATTTGATGAAAGCTTCTGCTTCGTATAGTCTTGATTTGCATTAAGAATTTAGGTCCAGGCGACATCCTTCAAGACCTTGGCTCAGCATCTATAATATGGCGTTATAATACGGGAGTGGTTGCTGACAGAAGACCTTAAGACAATCTTGCAATAGACAACTGCAAACGTCGTTTGTGAGGATAAAGCTCTTGGAAAGAACCAAGTTCACACTCAGCCAGCTTGTTTCATTATCCTTGGGGATGAGTTTCTTTTTCGGCTTTGCCCAGGTAACTGGTTATGCCGCTCGCATCCTGTTCAGGGCAACTCTTGGACCTGAGCATTACGGCGTTTTCGCTTTTCTCATTAACCTGTTTATCTTCTACCAGGGGCTCAATGGACTCAGCTTGAATGTCCCAATCGTGGCCCGCGTCTCTGAAAACCCATCAGACAATGCCTTCTATAGTGATTTTATATCTCAAGTTTTTTCAATTTCCTTCATATCCGGCCTACTGCTATCAGCAACATTCTTTTTTTATGCATCATCAGTCACCGAACTTGATCTTGTACTCTATCTCGCTGCAATGATTCTCCTGTCCTCCACAGGTCAAATCATGCACTGCTTTCCGCGAGGTCGAGAGAGGTTCAAGCCTACTGCTGTTTCACTTGTCTTGGTTGGGCTCGGTAGAATCTTGCTGCTCCTCTTGTTCATTTTTCTAGGACTTACCAATCTGCCGTTTGCAATGCTAGTGTATACGCTTCCTTATCTGGGGTGGTGGGTGATTTATCTATACTATGAGGGACGCCCTTCGTTGAGTCGTCCCCGGCTTAAGTTTCTTCTATCTGTATACACTGACGCTTTCGTATCGTATCTGATCCCATTAAGTGTTCAAATACCTATTCTACTTGGGATTATACTCCTGACTGGCTTTCACGGTTTCGGTGTTGCTGGCGACTTTGATATCGCACTAATACCCTACTATGCTCTTGCTAGCTTGATCGTTGGAATCTCATTTGTAACCATCAGCAAGGCCAGAAAGCTTCCAGACTTCCGGTCAACTATAAAAAAGATGGTCCCGTCTCTAATCATCCCCATGTTCTTCCTATCCGCCATTGTGATCATAGCTGCTTTCTTATTTGATTTTCCTATCAGACTATTACTAGCCACTCTGGGGCTTCCTGTTTCAACGTATTGGCCAGTAGTGTTATTGATTTCCATTGGGATTCCCACAAATGTTTTGGTTTCTGTTCTGGTGAGCTATTTCCAAGGACTAGGTGAGATACGACAAATTGCGGCAGTAGTTGTGCTATGTGCGTTAGGATTAATCCCTCTCCAGGTTGTACTTGCCTACTCTCTATCATTCGAAGGTGCCATGTTGTCTGTAGTCTTGGCAAACATAGTAGTTGCACTCGTATTATTGGGATATGGTCACAACGCTATCAAAGTCACCAATGCTCCAGAGAGAAAATAGAATGTCGGGCTGTGACCAAGTGAATCTGAGAAAGCTTGTTTCTTTTCCTATTCCATTTCAATCAAGCAATTGGGTCTTGCTCTACACATGGTCGCTATCACAGAGGTTCAAATCCCACAGATTGAAGTCAAGAAATCGAGGGTCAGTTTTAACATCGTCCGAAAGCGGGTATATCAAAAAGCATTCCCTGCCATCTCGAATGATGAAACCTAAATTGACCAAGGTTTCTAAGATCCAATCAGGTTTCTTGGCCCAACCCCGAGCGTATTCAGCTCCCTCTGCCTCAAAGTACTCAATGCACTCTTTAAGTAGCAGTTTCAGAGCATTTTCGTGGCCCTCTATACATTGTAGATCCGCAATGACTCCACCAATTCCCAATTCAGAAGCATATACAATGCAAATGGCAAAGCATACAATCTTGTCATTCTTTCTCACCGAAATGGGGTAAAATTCGTGCTGTGGCCAGGGACTCTTCATGAATCTTCTTCTGTAAAAGCTGGGGTCTTTGTATATTGCAGCCCCACCTCGTTTTTGCGACTCCTTCCAGCATCTCCAAAATCCGTCATAGTCCCATCTCCCCTTTTCTACAACTAACCCCTCCGCCATAACACTCCTTGGATGCTTCATAAGCTTTCGGAACCATAGAACCGTTCCTACAACGAGCGATTTCAGTCTTCCCCACTCGAGCCATCTTACGGCTCTGAAAGGCTTAATGGGATACGCAAAGACCTGCATAATTCCAATGTCCATCCAGCCTAGCTTCCCGATGTAGGCTCTCCAAGCTGGAGCATAGCGCTCAGCCCAGCCAATAAGGTAAGTGAACCCATTCTCTGCTCCTCTCCGGCAGATTTCATTGCATAGGTTATACCAGATTCCTCGCCTTCTGAATTGTGGGTGGACAACACCGTCGACAGACTGTACTGCATCAAAGACTTCTGCATCAAGAATGATTGGCCATGGAATCAATGCATTAAAGCTCACAATCTTGGATGTAATCGAGTCTTTGACAATCAGGACCTGATTTGGAGGTGCCTGTTCATACTTCCATAATGAATAGTCTTGAGTCCTTGAAGTCCCGAATACTTGCTTCATCAGGTTTGCAATCTCTTCGAGATCCTTATGGTTGAGCGGTTCTATTTTGAATCCCCCTTCCATATTACTCACCATTAGTGAACAGCTTTATGCCTTAGCATAGCTGACCGGATGTTTTTCATCATTTCTGTCATTTATTTTCTGTGTTTCTTTGTTCTAGAACTCATTCATCATTCTGGATAGGATGAACGCATTGTCATCAATGGTTTCCGTTACACTTTATCCAAGGATATTGCTTCCAAATGCTACTTGCCAATTCTATATTGAAACCAATGTAAAGAACATCCGCCAGGTCCGGTTCCTTTTCTGGGGAAGCAAAGAGGAAGCGATTTTCGAGTGACCCACGAATCCCAAGAACCAGCAGCAGAAATGAAGCCCGCCTCCTGGACTAAACGCATCTCTCTCCCGGAGAGAACTCCATAGGGGTATGCAAAATGCCTAATCTCGTGCCCTAGAAGACTCTCAAGATCCATCTTGCTTTGAAAAATCTCTCTCTTGCACTCATTGTAACTGAGTTCTACGAGCATCGGATGTGTGACAGAGTGAGCGCCAATAGTGATTTTTGGATGACTGTCGAGTTCCAGCAGTTGCTCCGTGGTCACTCCGGGCTGTATTATGAATCCAAGATTCCTCGCCTCCTCTCGATTCCGTGGGAAGTCTCTCCTCTTTTGAGCTAGTCTTTGCTTCCCTGCGACGAAGACTCTGGCCAGAGAGCGCTTGTACCAGAACTCTGAGTCTACAATACCTGTAGTGACGTAGCTGGTAACAGGAATCCCAGTTTCCTCAACAATCGGAAAAACAGTATGATAGAAGGACTTATGCCCGTCGTCAAATGTCAATGCTGCAGTCAAATCAGAAGGGAACCGCCCCGTTCTGATTACATTTGCAGCTTCGTCTATGTCTGTGAAAGCAAAATACCTTTCTAAAAAGCCCAGATGATTCTTCAGCTGGTCATATGTTACATCGTGGTAAGTCAGTATCAGCAGATTTGTGTCCTGGTTCTTCAAAGATCTGATGAACATTCTGTATGTAACACCAGCGGCCGCAGCCAATTTGAAGAGCCCCTCATAGACTGAGTTTCTCATTTCTGCCACTTGACTCTCATTCTCCTTTTTATTGGCTCCGGTCAATCAAGAGAGTGAGCTATCTTCCACTAATGAATTTGGATTAATCTAGAAGAGGAAAACTCCTCGTAGAAGAGAGAGGAGAGTCGCAGAAATCGGTAGCTGACTTAGGAAGCAATGCCTCAAGTTCATCAGTGAGAAGAGAGATACAAGAATACTATCATGCACTCCCTAAGCAGGAATGCAATCAAAGCTGCAGAGCCATCCTATTTTGATTTTGATATTGATTTGACAACCAAGAACCGGGGCCTCTGGGTCGTCACCTTGAAGTCAATCAGCTTCCATTTATGGCAGCAATCTTTCATTTCCCAACTCATTACAATTTTGTGCATCTCATTCTGAGCAGAGTTAGGGCTTTCTACCTATATCCTCAAATCCTAATCTCTGTGCGTCTTGGGCTGCAGATTCATTTCATCGCCAGAAATTCTCTATTGCTTATTCGAATTGCGTTTCAATAACTCAATGCTGTCGTATCGGGAGATTGAGAAATGAAATCTGGCCGTTTGTTAAGCAAACACTATACGGATAAGCTTTAAAATATCCCAAATTGGGACGAGTTGACAAGGGATAGGCGTTGAGAACTCTGATTGACCCTAGAACAATCCGGGAGCCAAATACATGCATTATGAATTAACATCTCTCTTTATATTACATTAATATCAAATATGTATATGGATATGCTAGTATAACATGATGACGAGGTTGAGAAGTTGAGAGGACACGGACCCAACACCCATCCAGTTTTCCGCGGAATCAGGTCAGAGCAACAAAGGATGGCAGTTATCATCATTCTTGCATTGCTTGTGTTCGCAATTCTTATGATTCCAGTAGAAACCCTTCATGCAACAACAAATGAAATGAACGCCGAATACCCTGGAGTTCCAGATTCGAATGGGTATCAGGGGGCATTTGGAGAGAGTTGGCTTTCTGGTTGGAGTTATAGGAAATCACACACCATTGGTAGCGCTCTCGGGGCGGGTACGAATTACACTATCCCCCTCGTAGTCTACTCTGGTAGTGGAACTGACACAGACAATACTGTTTATTTAAACGGCGAATCCCGCTCTGACCTCGACGATATTCGTTTCACTGGTGAAAACGGCGAGGATCTGCTTAGCTTTTGGCTAGAAGACTATATCAGAGGTACTTCCCATGAATATTTTGCTGATGATGGAAAATTCTTTCTTTCTTGGGATAATTATCCTTCAACTTATTATTATAATGGAAAGACGTATGTTTCGTGGCATGGTACTGGTGAGGAAGAAGATGATACTGGTAATCCATATATTCGGTCCTATGACCATGATTCGGGTTATTGGTCTGAAGCGGTTAAAGTTGCTGTTAATCCTCTTCCGGATGATTCCCACGGTGCGCCCAATCTTTGGGTAGATGCTGATGGCTATATTCATGTTCTGTATGGTGCTCATTCATCATATCTTTTACAACACGCGATAAGTAATGAGCCGGAGAGTGTGACTGGTGGTTTTACTGTCTTAGATGAGATAGGAACAGATGTGACTTATCCAAAGATATGTTATGATTGGGTGACTAATGTTGTTCATCTTATTTACAGGTGGGTGGACCAACCCGGCGACCATCATTATGAATGGCGATATATGAATTCAACTGATAATGGTGAAACGTGGAGTGAGGAATATACATGGTTAAATGTGGATGCTGATGGCGGGATGGAAGATGGTGCCTTTCCTTATCTCTATGGTCCAGTTGGACTAGACCCATATTCAAGAGATCGCATTCACTTGGCATTCAATATCTTCAACGAAACAGAATGGGATGATGATGAGAATGTGTATTATTGCTATTTGAACTTGACAGACTATCATGTGTATACGGCTGCGGGTGTTGATTATGGGATAATCGATAGTGAAGTGGAATTGAATGACAATTTTATGATTCTTGATACTGATGATTATGCTACCACCGCAGGCGCAGTGAAGGTCGATTCAAGTCATACACCATATATTCTCTTTGGGTCTGAGTATAATGATGGTCGTGGACATACTTATTTCACGTACTGGAATGGTGAAGACTGGGAAACGCCAGAGCAGATATGTGACACTCATCGATTTAGTGCAATGGGGGATATGATAGTCTATGATTCTGATAATATTACGGCATTCATTACTGATGATAGAGATATGACGCGATGGAGCTGGGATGGTGAAGATTGGACCAAGGAGGAAACCATAAAGCAGGCGGTTGACAGTCGTGATCTTGCAATGGCTTTTGTGGTTGCGCCGTATGGTACCAAACCACAGTTAGAATTACAGATGACCTTTGGTGAGTTCGTTGATTCTTATGATCTCAAGGGTTATGCATGGGGCAGCCAAGGAATCGTGCCAGATAACGAAATCCTAGGTGCAGTCTTCTGGGTGCGTCTACCAGGAAACCTGAGTGAGGATTCACAGACCATTTACATCTATTATGGCAACGAGGATGCCTCGAGTGCCAGCAACGGCTTTGAAACTTTCCCCCTATTTGATGATTTCAATCGACGCAGTTCAGCTACCGTGGGCAGAAACTGGGTAGAAGACGAGGGAAATGGGGCTCTGAGCATAGAAATGAATTCGCTCAAGATAGTCCAGCAACAGAACGAATATTGTCACATCGAGCGGAGCTCGCCTTCACAATCCACTCTGGTTCTGAGAGGCAAAATGAAATCTGGAGAAAATACGGGTGCGAGTTGGTATCCTGCATTGGCTATCTACTGGGCCAGCTATGACTGGATCAAGGTTGGTATGAATGATTATGCGGGAGAATTCATGACCCTAATGGATATCAATGGTGACATACTATCTAATAGCTCAGGTGGCGCCTTTAGTGACTCTTGGTACTACTATAGAATCCGTGTAGGTATTACTGCAGTCTATGTCGAGTATTCGACTGATGGAACGACCTGGAGCTTGTTGACGAATATCTCTCGTCCTGACTTCTGGAATGGTGCCCCCTCCTTGATAATTGTGGGGAAAGGCTATGCTGAGGACGCTGATACATTCCCCGAATCAGACCTAGACAACAGTCAATCAGTTCCTGGGTCTCTTGGCAATCACTACACGGATGATGTCTTCGTGAGGAAATACGTTACTCCCGAGCCAGTACACGGGGCGTGGAGT
Organism: Candidatus Thorarchaeota archaeon; assembly: GCA_048883405.1. GTDB lineage: Archaea > Asgardarchaeota > Thorarchaeia > Thorarchaeales > Thorarchaeaceae > SMTZ1-83. The sequence continues at coordinate 1,492 of JBHLQS010000045.1, read as the reverse complement.
GGATATGAAAGTCCAAACATCACTCAGTATAGTGATAGCTCTATCACAGGGTTCAGCGAAACGCTTCCTGATGATGTCATGTTCCGCCCAGACGATGAAACATACTCTTATGGCTATGTGGAATCATTTACAGACACATCAGATTGGACAGTTCTTGCTGGCAACCCATTAACTTGCGATGGTGATGTTGGGCGCTGGGAGAACACTGGAACCACATACAAATATGCATACACAACTACTCCCTCTTTTTCAACCATGGATGGTGTATACTTGGAGGTTCGGTACCGCGGGAACCAGACTTCGCTACATGGAACAATGTGGGGATACAGGTCTAACATCTTCGGCGATGAAATGGCTTTCTACACTGAACTGCTATATCTTGGTAATGAGGGATGGCAATCTGAAAAGTGGTATCTCTCTTCACTAGACTGGTACAGTCCAGGGTCCCTTGAATGCATCAGCTTTGAACTAAATGGTGAAGGCAGTAACTGGTATTTCGAAGTCGACTATATCCGGATTGGATTAGGTACTGGATTTGGCTTCCAGCATGATGGTAGTGATATAACAGGCGTAACTCCAAGCGATGGCGGTTCGGTGACTTCGGATGGCGAATATCTATCACTGACAGCGGACTCCGATGGCTCTAGATTCGAAATTGCGTGGGATGTTACTCAAACAGCTGCTATGATGGCGACCACTTACTATCCGTTTCTTTCGCTAAATGTCCACGAGGAGGACCTAGTGGACTATATCATGGTTGAGGTCCATAATGGCGCTGGTTGGTCAGTCCTCCAGACGAACTCGACTGTAGGTCAGTCAACAAAACATTGGACTGTTTCCGCAATTGAAGCCTATGTCCAGAAGCTAAGAATAAGCGTCAGTCCTTATGCAAGTATAAGAATCGACTACATCAAGCTCTACTCGATTGCCAACTTCACTGTCACACAATCCGGAGCAGATACAGACGATTATCTTTGTGTTGACTCTGGGAGTCTGAAATGCGTTGGTGATCCGAGCTACTTCGAGCTGAATCATGATCCCACAATCATGGTTGATACGGCAATGTACCAGATTATCCAGATAAATGGAACTTGCCCACTCTTTGAAACTTCCTGCTACATAGATTCGTGGTCGGTCTGGGATGCACGGTCAATCTACGAGATGAATATTGGAATACTGACAGACATCAAAATGCGGTTTGGGGCAGCTGGTAGCATTGGCTCCATTTCATTCGGAAGGGCCTTAACAGGTCATGAGCCCGTGTTTGACCAAGGTCCGGACTGCATAAACATAGATGATATCAGCAGGCTCTACGCCAGGCTCAAGGACTATCAGATAACACTCTCTGCTTCAGATGAGGATGGTGTATCAGACATTGAATACCTCGAACTGACCCTTGCTTCCGACAACCGGGTAAACGAGTATTGGACTATTCGCTATAATGTGAATTCTGATGTATTCTCGGAACAGACTGACCCATTTGATTATATTA
>JBHLQS010000044.1:0-17878 GCA_048883405.1 Candidatus Thorarchaeota archaeon | reverse complement strand
ATGTGCCTGAGATGCACTTCTTAATGATTGACGGGAAGGGGGACCCGAATACAGCACAGGAGTACCAAGATGCTCTTGAATCTCTATATGCCACTTCTTTCACGCTGAAGTTCAAATTGAAGAAGGCAAAGGTTGCTGACTTCACTGTAATGCCTCTCGAAGGCCTCTGGTGGATTGAGGGGTCAGAAGGATTTGATTTCAATGCGAAGGCAAACTGGCGTTGGACTTCCATGATAATGCAACCCCAACCCGTCGCAAGGAATGATGTCTTAGAAGCGATGGCAGAAGTAAAAGAGAAGAAGGACCCGCCGGCCCTTCAAAAGATTAGATTCGAGTCATTCAGGGAAGGCTATTCAGTTCAAATCATGCATATTGGCCCCTGGTCAGAAGAACAGCCCACCATAGATAAGCTTCGTACCTATGCTGAAGAGCAAGGATTCAGACTGAGAGGGAAGCATCACGAGATTTACCTCAGTGATCCTCGGAGGACAGCTCCTGAGAAGCTTAGGACGGTGATTCGGCAGCCAGTAGCTTAACAGCCCTCCCGTATTACGAGGATATATGAGAGCAAGCCCGAGATAGCCTTATGCTATCATTCGCCAGATGATAGGGGTGCGGAACGGTGCAGTTGACAGACCGACAGATAGCGCTGATAGAGGAGTTTGCTCTGGAGAAATATCGCTCGCTCGATGACACTCATGGATCCGACCACTGTGAGAAGACTGTAAGCCTTGCTATCCATTTGGCTAGAGAAGAGGGGGCAAATGAACTCATTGTCAGACTAGGTGCACTTCTACACCAGTTTCATCCTGAAGGAGCCGGCGAAGTCAATGAGTTCCTCATCAGCATTGATGTTTCTCCTGCTATGATTGATCGAATAGTTCACTGTGTAAGGTGTATTGAGCCAACAACGATTCATACTGCACGAACCATGGAGGCCAAAATTGTCTTTGATGCAGACAAGCTCCAGACACTTGGACCATACGGATTGGTTAGAGAGGTCGTTTATCGGACACGAAGATACAACATAGATTTCAGGGTTTCATTTCGTGAGGCTGAGGAACTTCAGAAGCAGATGAGTTCCTTGCTGCAGACTGCCACTGCAAAGGCACTATATGAGAAGATTAAGGGCCTCTCAATCTCGATGTTTGAAAGCATTCGCGAATGGGATTCCTTGGAATTCATCAACTAGTCAATAAGCGAAAGCTGTTCGATATTCAAAGCACCTAAAGGCTCATAGGTCAGAGAGACGCCAAATCAGCATTATGACTGCAGCAGGGAAGATCTTTGAAATCATCAGCAATAGAAGATCGATGCGATGGTTTCTAGACAAGCCAGTAACGGACGATGTTCTTACCAAAGTGCTAGAGGCAGGAATGAGAGCACCATTTGCATCTCAGCTCTGTTCGGTAGTCTATACTCGGGACAAGGCCAAGATGAAGAAGGTGAAAATGGGATCATATCCCACAGCTCCACTGCTCTTGGTCTTCTTGATCGATGTAAGGCGCCTTGAGAAGATAATGGCTAAACGCGGTCACATCTATGAATACGATGACCTGATGACACTATGGATTGGTATCCAGGATGTCACTTTGGCGATAGAGAACCTCACGCTTGCAGCTGAAGCATTAGGACTTGGGTCTGTTCTTCTTGGGAACGCGCCTCTCCGTGCAGATATCATATCTGAATCTTTCAATATTCCGAACCGTGTGTTTCCTGTTGTGGGCATGAACTTGGGATATCCGGACCCTGCAGAGAAGACGGAGATTCGCCCTCGATTCCCAATTCAGTATAGCGCATTTGAGGACTCATATCTGGACCACTCTGACAGCGACATTGACGAGTGCATGAAAGTGATGGATGAAGGGATGTTGGACCAGGAGTACTATGTCAAGGAAAAAACGAAGGTCAAACTAAAGGAAGGGAAGGATGACATAGGCTTTGATCAGTATTCTTGGTGTGAGCACATTTCAAGAAAGATGTGCCAAGGCAGATGGTCGGATGATGCTCTCTTTACCATTCTCCAACGCCATGGTTTCAATCCTAATGATGAGAGAGATCCACAGATTTGATGGGATGTGAAGCATTTGTCAGAGAATCGTTTGCTGTATCTTTCGCAGTCGGATGTAATCGCTACTGGACTCACCATGAGCGAAATTGTGGACGCGTTGGAAGTCGCATTTCGTGAGAAGGGAAAAGGACTCGTTGAAATGCCGCCAAAGCCTGGGATACATCCCGGAGATGGAGATAATTTCATCCACGCAATGCCTGCATACATACCTGCCCTAAAATCTGCAGGAATGAAATGGGTGAGTGGCTTCCCTGAGAACGAGAAGAGAGGGCTTCCATATATCTCAGGACTATTGATTCTCAATGATCCAAACACTGGTTTGCCGATATCGGTTATGGACTGCATTTGGATAACAGCGATGAGAACAGGAGCTGCAACAGCAGTTTCCGCCAAATATCTCGCTAGAAGTGACTCTTCGTCAGTTGGAGTATTGGGATGTGGTGTCCAAGGTCGAAGCAATGTCGAAGCCTTGGCTGTGGAGTTTCCTTTGGAGAAGGTGATTGCCTACGATATAGAAAGAGGCTCAGCTAGACTTTATGCAAGGGAGATTCGTGATAGGTTTGGCCTTGACGTTGAAGTGGTCGACAACCCCAAGCAAGCTGTGACTGGATGCGATATAGTCGTAACAGCAGGACCTATTCTGAAAAAGCCCCATGCGACCATAAAAGCAGGATGGTTGGATGATGGTGCATTCGCATCGCTTGTGGACTTTGACTCCTATTGGCATCCAGATGCGCTTCACGAGAGCAGTAAATTCTGCACTGATGACACTGCCCAGCTTAGACACTACCAGGAGCTTGGTTACTTCGAGAACATCCCGCCAGTCTATGCAGATCTTGGTGAGCTCGTTTGGGGCGTGAAATCAGGAAGGCAAACCCATGAAGAGAAGAATATGACTGCGAATCTTGGGCTAGCTTTGGATGACATGGCTGTGGCACCGCTGATATACCATCGGGCAGTAGAACAGGGCATAGGAACATGGCTGACTCCATAGTGGATATTGGCGGACTGATAGAAGCAGTGTTAAGCGGCAATGAGCCCCGGCCAGAGCCCATTGCCACCAGGTCCCCTGCAAATCCAACCATTTGCGTTTCTTTTGAGGAGGTAATGAAAGGTTGCATTCCTAAGTTCATTCATGTTCCTATCCCAATTTGGGACATCCCAATCTGGGAAGAAATTTCTATTTAAAACTTTGGGTGCGAATTTTGGCTGTCAAAGATAGAAGTCGACCCTCGTAACACCCTTCATTTCGAGAATTCTCTTCTTCAGAGCCTCGGGATCATCAGGAACGGGGGTGAGAATTCTCCACTCTACAGCATCCTTCTTTATGATGCGTACAATCAGTGCTTCGCTGGCATCTAGGAGCGGAATAATTCGAAGCTCCTTCACAGCATCTTGTCTATCAAAAGGAATGGCTATCAAGTAGGAATCACGGGTGATTTCTAGCATGTTACGGATTATCCTACTCGTATGAATTCTACCTGCTTTGTTCACTTCTAGGGGAACTACGTCATCACCATCTCTCAATGCTCCTTCCACTATGGGCGTGGTAGAGTGATCCTCACTGAATACGGATGTCAGTCTAAGTGCCCGATCTGTCGGAGTGATGATTGCGATGATCGTTATTGTATCGGTGCTCTTCTCAAGCTGATCAATGTAGTTCTCAATGCCAAGATACTCTCGTGCAGATTTTGGAATAACAAGCCTGCCACGATCATCGATTCGTAGTATCTCACGCATCTTCAATTTCTTGCCGCCTCAGAGTGTCTAGACCGAGTGAACAACTCGCGATATCGTTTGTTTGATTTGTTGCCCAATTTGGGAGCGGAACCGCTTTCAATTGATTTGCCTTTGGCTTTCTCTTAAGTCTATCGAGGAGATGTCACGAGGACTTTAGGCTTTTGGCAGACCAGTAAGAAAGAAATGGGAGCATTTGACACTCCAGAATTGCTATGGTGGAGCTAGTCTTTGGAGATCCCAATACACTTGATATTATAATGGCGGCTTTGACTGGCATCTTGGGAGGCATTGTCTTAGCTGTTGCATACAAGTGGGCAGCCAAGGGTGTAGCAAAGTGGAAGCCTCGCAAGATTGTCCACATAAGTATGGGGACTCTCATTGCGTTGACTGTAATGCATTACTCTAATCTGAGTGGACCATCACTGGCGGCAGGAATATTCCTGACTATACTTCTCTACGCATGGGCTCACAAGAGCACGCTGATAGGGGAACTTCTCTTGGCTGGCAGTAGAGAGAGTGATCAAAGAATGGCCACGTTTGCGGCTGGCTTCATGGGGATGATAGCTTTTGGATCAGTTTTCATATTCTTCTTCCAACAGCCCGAGATAATTGTTGCATCGATCTTGGCAGTTTCATGGGGTGACGCAGCTGGTGAGGCAATTGGAAGGCCGTATGGCTGCCGATACGTTAAAAGGCGAATCAAAGGGAAGTCATTCGAGGGGTCTCTTGGTGTGTTTGCATTTTCATTCCTTTCTGTTGTCATAGCAATGCTGATTTTTCCATCAGGTATATCTCCGATGTCAGTCCTGCCCAATATAGCTGTAGTTGCATTGGTGATAACTATCATTGAACTTGTGAGTATTGCATGGATAGACAACTTCCTGATTCCAATTCTAACTGCAGTAGTGATGTGGCAAATTCTCTTTCCAGCCACTGCATTTTGGTTCTTGATGGTTTAGCGCCTAGATAGACTCTTCCCATCGACTCAATCGTTCAATTCCTGAATCGCCAAGCTCACAGAAAAGCTTGAGTTCACAGAGGATGCTGGTCCAACCAATATCATATCCCACAACTGACTCCGGTTGATTGAATCCGTGATGATGAAGCGTAACAAGTGTGTCACCATTGATTTCCTCAAAACGGATGTTGACCTTCGTTTCTGACTCATTCCCATAAACCCAGGAGAATTCAATCTCTTCATCCTGGTCCATTTTGGTAAAGACAACTGGACCCATGCCCTCTGCCCACCAGGTGTATATCCCCGCATACTGTGGATCTATCTTAGGGTCATCTGCCCGAATGAATCGTTTCAGCTTCTCTGGATTGGTGAACACATCAAACGGAAGTGACGGGGGTGCTTTGACGTGAACGCCTATTCGCACCTCTTTGGGGTCATAACGTGTAATCCTAAGGGGTCGATAGTCCGAGTAGTCGAAACGCATTGCCGGGCTGCCCAACTCCAATACAGCTTTGAAATTGCCTAGTAGAATATTCCAGTGTTCAGGAAGATGGAAATCCAAAGCAGACTCTGGAATCGCACCGTGTTTCAGCTCAAGATAAGTGCGCCGAGGACTCTCTCGAAATCTCAGGACGAACAAGGTTTTCGTGCCCATGATATCCCAGCTTAGCAGAATTCCCTTTTTCTCGGTAATCTCTTCAATATCCCATTTGTTACCAAGCTCAGATGTCGTTGGCGCATTGTTGCCTAGAAACGTGATTGAACCACCAGCCCTTATGTCAGCAGATATCTCATTTCCAAGCCATTGAAGCATTATGACTGGATCGATGAACTTCTCCCAGACCTTATCAAGTGGTTTGCTTATGCTGATTCGCATTCTGATGACGGGAGCCACCTCTTCCCTTGGAGACATTGCCACAGTTCCTCTACCTCGCAATCTGGCTTAATGCATTCTGCCCTTATTTGCCTGACGCTGATATATTCATACTAAAAGAAAGCAGAAACAACACATGCATAATCCAACCCCCACCAGAAAATGAGCCACTACAAAGGTTTATTGAGTGATTTTATGGTGCAATCTGAGTCGAGAGGGAATGCTATGCGCCACGAATCACTGTTTACTATTGCTATTGTATTGGTCCTCACTCTCAGCATATTCACTTATTCTGAGAGCGTTCCAGGTATGAATCTCAAGTCCTATGTAACTTCGGACACTGACTTGACAAGAGCTGATTGGACAGAGAACAACATACCAAATGGGGATTTCGAGAAATGGGATTTTCCAAGCGTTCCAGATGGTTTCTATACTAGTCGGTCGACAGAACACTACTGCTGGAACGCAACTGATCCATGGCCTCATAATGAGGGACTCTATTCTGGCGGGATGCAGTCTCGCGCACTCGACGATAGGTATCCTGCAGAGGCTGTTTGGCAACAGAACACTTGGGGCATAGATGTTGACAATCTCACTATCGAGTTCGACTGGTTTGTCGACTTGATGCCTAATCCTTCTATGGACGAGGACTACTTTGCAGTCAGATTCCGGTTCACTGAAGTATTTTCCAATGAGAAATCAATCTGGTATTACTTCAGCGGGAGTCCAGCAGCGACCAATACATCGTCTCGACTATACTTTATCATTGGAGGCACTGAGCAGATATGGAACTCATTCTATCGAAATGTGACTCAGGACTATGTTGATAACTTCGGGAGCATGGAGTCTGAAAGAACCTTGTACAATCTTCAGTTCTATGTTGGAAACAAGGGTTCTACAAACCAGTACGCACGCGCCTTTATCGATGACGTTCGCTTGGAAAACAGCGACACCTCATATATCTCAGGATCGACCAAGAATGGCGATTTTGAAACCAAAACATCCGCTTCTGATTGGACGCCGCTTGGTGGCAATCGTGATGCATCAGATATCTCACAAAGCACCGAATCGAATTCTGGTGATTGGAGTCTGAATGTTACCAGTACATCGAAGGGAAACCAGAGCGACTGCTCAATAAATACGCCAATATCTACACGACTTACAGGCATCAACCGGGATTCATTCAGACTAGCTTATAGAATTGATGCAGTCGATTCGCTGAATGGTGAGGACTATGCCTATTTCTTTTGGGAATGCAGAAACGATACTCATGATATGAGCATCTACTTGGTATTCGCTTCCGGAGATTTGCCCTTGTGGATGCAGAATGCCACAGATGCTCTTGTGATGCATGTTGCAGGATTCAATACAACTACCAGCTGGATGCACCTGGACAACAGTCTATGGGAGATAGCTTCAGGCTATTTCAACGCTAGCGCTTCTGAATTATTCGATTTGACAATATTCGATTTCAACATGGAGTTCAAAACCACCAGTCCCGGCAGTCGAATCTCTATACTCTTTGATGATTTCGAGATTGTTTCAGCGGCACTCAATGATATGGGCTATGAAGACCAGCCTTCAATCGGAGAAAAAGTAGTTGCGTGGGGCACAGATGTATATCTTGAAACTTCCTCTCTCTTCACTGTCACAGATGATGCCTATGAAGGAGGCAAAGCCGCCAATTTGACTCTCAGCTCCAGCGACTATTTTGAGAGGTCTCAAGAGCCTGAAGATAGCTACATCGCAAATGATCTCGAGAGATATCTCGACGTGATGTGGAGATGTGACTCGTTTGATAGTGGAGGATATTCGAGAGTAACCTTGGCTGTCACGTTTTGGAGTGAAAAGGAAATCGTCTACTTCTTCATGTATAATCAAACGACTGTGAATGCAAACACCTCAAGCCAAGCTTCCTTCATAGTAGAATCAGCCAACTCAATAGGAATTTGGGAATGGGCCCACAGAGACCTATATCATGACTATATCGAAGCATTTGGCTGGACAGATGAAGTTGGCATATCCTCATTTCGCTTAGAAGGAGATGCTGGCTCTGGCACTGGACTCACATTCCTCATGGACAACCTATACTTCTATAATGATTTGGCTCCAGAGATCACTGACATGCTGCAAATCCCGTTGTCACCTGAACCGAATGAGGAAGTCATGGTTTTTGCTGGTGTAGTTGATGCTGGATTATACAATGTTACACTCCGTTATCGAGTTGACAATGGCGCTTGGTCAAGCCTACTTATGATCTATGTAACTGGTCTGGGTTTCCGGGGAATCATCCCTGGTCAATCTGAGGGAGTACATGTTGATTATTATGTTCAGGCGTTTGATTCTTACAGCAAGAGTGACGCAAGTGACACCTTCAGCTATGATATTCCAGAATCAACTTCAACGCCTACAACCCCAATAGACATACCGCCCCCGATAGACATCCTGCCTTTAGCATTAGGATTGGCAATCTCGCTCGCGGCTGTTGTTTTCGTATACTTTGCTGTAGTAAGACCAAGACAGTCAAGCGAATAAGCAGGCATTAGCCCAGCCAACGAAGCTGGGCTGCCCTCTTCATAATTCAGTTGAGCACCCCTGCATCCCCAAAGCCACTAGATTACCTCCACCCAATTGTTTTATGTCTAGGTGCGTGCATTAGGACTCTGAGCCGGATTAGGATGACCGCTGCAATTCTCCATGGGGGGAATCAAGGCTCTGCGTGAATCCCACGAAGTGGACAAACATGCAACGAGGAAAAGACAATACCATTCCGATACCTGATTTCGAGATGTATCGGGTTATCTTTAGCAAACTGCCTCAGGGTGTGGTTGTCGTCAAGAATGACAGGGTCCAGTACGCTAATCTTGCCCTTTCAGATATTTCTGGCATTCCTCTTGAAGAGATATACTCGTGGGGCATGGATGACATCCTTGGGGCTTTGGCGGGCGAAGATCCTGAAACAGTTAAGAAACTCTATCAAGACATAGCCAGGGGAAACACTACTGAGGGATTGCTTCAGCTAAGCTTCCGACACCCGAATGGAGAAACACGGCATATAGAAGTCATACCAACAATAATCTCAATTGAAGATGAAACCATCTACCAAGCAATCATAACGGATGTGACCACAAGAGTCAGAGTTGAGAATGAGCTTAGGGAGAACGAGGAACGATTCAGGCAGACCTTTGATGCAATTCCAGATCCAGCCTATGTTTGGGAGAGAAAAGAGGATGGAACAATTGCTTTGCAGATGGTCAATCAAGCCATGATGCAGTTCTCAAGAGGTCTAGCTGAGGAATATCTCGGAAGGCCACCGGAAGACCTCTTTCCTGATAATTCCGAGATGTCATCAATGATTAGGACAACAATGAATGAGGGGGGGAAATCGCGGGCTGAGATTGTTTTCATGATATCCTCAATTCCTGCTCATGTAGAGCCACGACGCCTGATTGTTGACTATACAAGACCAGCTGACAACCTTGTAGTTATGATAACTACAGACGTGACGGATATCCTTCAAGCCCAGGATGCGATTCGAGATAGCGAGGAACGATTCCGAAGCATGGCTGAAACCATTCAGGATGGAGTCACAATAATGGAGGGCGGTGAAGTTGCCTATGTCAATGATAGAGCATGTGAGATATTTGGACACCCTCATGATGAGTTCATGGAGTTGACCACCCTTGATTTGGTGGCTGCTGAGGAACCAGAGCGTGTCCGTGCGATTGTGGAAGATGCCATGGTGACAGGCAAGTATCCTGATCAGCTTGACTTTTGGACTATGAGAAGGGATGGCACTCGGCGATACGTTAGCAATCGGTTTGCTTCAACTACAAGAGATGATGGAACGCCCATTCAGTTTGTTATAACCACTGATATCACTGAACGAATGGAAGCGTATGATGCAGCGATGGAGTCACGTGCACGTGCAGAGCTATTCAACGATCTTATGGCACACGATTTGAACAACATCCATCAAGGGATAATGTCCAGTCTTGAGCTGCTTCTGATGAGTGGACGCCTCTCGGAAAGATTAGTGAATCAGGTGGAAGTTGCACTTGAGCAGGTAAAGCGTGGTAGCGAGATTATTGCAAGTGTCAGAAAATACTCGAGAGTTGTCGAGGAACCCCTGAAATTGTCAGAGCTCGATATTAGTCCAATACTCCTAACAGCTGAGGTTATGGTGAATAGTGCGTTCCCAGAGAAGAGGATCAACGTAAATTCGAACTTCAAGAAAGGTGCCCTCAAGGTATTTGCTGATGATTTCCTAGTTGATGCTTTCTTCAATCTGCTTCACAATGCAGCAAAACATGATTCAAGAAATGAAGTAGATGTAGATGTGAAAGCCCGGATCAATGAAGATTCAAATTCCATTGAAATAATGTTTGAAGACTTTGGGCCAGGAATCAAGGACAGCAAGAAAGCCACATTGTTTTCAAGGCTAACTGAGGAGGGCGAGGTGGCAGCTGGAATCGGCCTCACATTAGTCCAAAGGATTGTAAAGAGATATGGCGGAGAAATTGGGGTTGTGGATCGCGTTGAAGGTGACTATACCAAGGGTGCATGTTTCATTATCAGATTGCCACTAGCTGCGTAAACGGCAAGGCGAGAATCTGTCATTGAGATTCAAGAATCTCTTCCAAATGCTGGAAGAAGAACCTGGAATAATGTACCCATCTCTGGTTCTTCCATTCTCTTTAGAACGGTTAGGGTTCCACCCAGAGATTCTGTAACAAGCCTTGACACCAGAAGACCTAGCGCGGTGCCACTGAAGTCCTCTTGGGCTCCAGGAGCGGATACCTCGCTCTGCAGATCCAGCCACCAGTTCGGAACAAAGATTCTAACCAACCAATATTCAGCTCCCATCTCTACCCGCGGCTGGATTTCGACACTAATCCTTTGGGCCTCCAGTGGCTGCAGTAAAACACCATGGATGATATTAATGAAGACATGTTTCAACACATTGCTGCCGAGGACATAGGCTTGTGCGCTGAAAGGCATCAACTGCAATTTTACTCCCCTGCCACCAGCTATTCTCATAACCCGATCCAAAGACTCAACAAGTGTTTCCATTAGATTCAATGGAGTGAGGGATTCTCTCTGAAGATCTTCGCTTTCAGTTATGAGGCGCACATTGGTGATGAGCTGTTCTGCAAGAGAGATTACGTGATATGCATCACCTGAGAGACGTTCGCGCTGCACAATTGATATTTCTTCCTCTCCAAGGAGTTCCACGGCAGTGAGCAGCATTTGATGGTAATTACTGATGTCATGCATGAGGAGGTCTGCATAAAGGGTCGCTTTTGAATGAGAGTCTTCTAAATCCTGCAATGCACGCATATATAGAAGTCCTAGAAATGCCGGACCTATCATTAGAGCAAGTAATATCAGAATCTCTGAGACCCACCAGCCTGCTGTCCATATTTGGTAATAGCTTTTGAGTACATTCGGGACTATCCACATCGACAAGAAAAGGACTACATAGACTTCTATTGAGGTATGGCCACCAGATATCTCAGCCTGTGTGAATAGCAAGTATGTGATTAGGAAGATAAGCAGCAAGTTAGCAAACAGAAGTAGTGAGTTGCTGAGAGGGTTCCAAGAAAGCCATATGTATCGTTGTAGAACAAGCTGATTTCCAACCTCTCCAGCTAATATGGCTCCTAACATGATGAATGATCCTGCAAGAAGGAGCCATGATGAAGGAGGGCTCGCCTCTTGCAGATGATTCTTCGGAGTCCAACGAATGGCTAAATACAAGAGAGGGATTGATAGAATACTGCCAACCAGATACGAAACAATCGGCTCTCCGAGAAGCGTGAATCCGAGTGGCAATACTGTTAGCACCGAAACTGCAGCCACTTCAGCCCAGAGCACGAACAACATGATAAGGGCATAGAGGTTTCTCGATGGGTGCCGCCTCGAATATGCGAAGAGGAGAAAGCCCATCATAATCGAGAGAGATCCAACTCCGATATGAATGATTGAAAATGCTAGGGTGTTCAAGTACTGAAAACCGTAGAGTTCTGCTGCTTCAATCTCTATAGTGATGGTGAATGGCAGATAGGAGAGCAAAGCCAGAGCAACAACAATGAGATATGCTGTCGTCCGCTTGTATCCAGCATTTCTAAGAAAGGGAACACAGAGGGAAATTGTAATCAAGAAGTAGGAAGCCATCTGTATTGTTTCCGCGTATATCCAAAGGGGGGACGAAAGGAAGAGTTCTGCTACTAATATACAAATAGCAATGGCAGAGAGTATGCAAGCACTTGCAAAATAGCCGATGTCTACGGAAAGCTCCTCGTATCCATTTTTAAGCAAGAGATAGGCGGCGCCAAGTGTCATCACGATACCAGAGAGCGCCGTGGAACTCCCGAAATAGATTAGAACTTCAGGAGTCATGAGTGGAATTAGGAAGAACCATATGAAACCGTAAAGAGCTCCAGGGATAAATACAGAGGCGAAGCTAATGCCAATGCTCCTACGAGCTGTCATTCCCTTTTCTTTGCTTGGATCTTGGCGCAGAGTCAAAGCTACCAAGATGAGGACGCCAAAAACCGCACACTCGTATATGTCTGTCACAAGATTGGCGAGATTCTTCACCTCGGAGGGATCTATGAGGTAAGTCCTGTAGCTGATTGCACTTCCAATGTTCACCATGATAGGAAAGAGGAGCGCGGCTGCGAATGCTGCCAATGATTTCGAGGGACGCCTAACAAACGCTAGAACAAGGATGGCTGCTGGGATTGATACCCAATATGATAGAAGCGAATGAGCTGCTACTCGAGCAGTTTCTGTGATGGAGACGATATCCAAGACTCCAATAGCCACCATAATGGCCAGCAATGCCAATGGTACAAAGATAGCTATTTTCGCTAGTGCTCGTTTCTGGAGTCTATTCATCCAACACAACTCGAGGGATTAATCAGTCCGCTATCTTTTGAAAAGGATATCTTGGCTATCCAGACATATGATCGATAATACTCAGGTGATATGAAGCAAGGGCAGAACTTAGACTTTGGTTCCCAAGACCTGCTCCTAGGAATGGTGATTCAGCCTAGCCGGTTTTGAAGTACCGAATGCTCAATCTAATAAGCAAAAGACAATAGCGAACTTCCAGTGGAGATAATGCTTGCGGAGTTGGAGAAGAAACTAATCACTGTTGTTGAGAAGGTTATACCCAGTGTTGTGAGCGTCACAACGACAAAAATGGCGAGGGATCAGCTCTCCAGGCCAGTGCCTGTTCAGGGGCAGGGATCTGGTGTAATCCTGACCGATGATGGCTTCGTAGTGACTAACGCGCATGTTGTGGAAGGAGTCCGAGATGTTGAAGTCACATTGAACGACGGACGAGCTTTCAAGGCGGTTGTCGTTGGAGAGTCAAAAGTCAGAGACCTTGCAGTTTTGAAAATCGAAGTCAAGAGTCTAACACCAATTGAGTTGGGAAACTCAAGTAGCCTGCAGGTGGGACAGATTGCAGTGGCAATCGGAAATCCTCTTGGACTGGGAAGCTCAGTCACTTTCGGGATGGTTAGTGCTGTTGAGAGAACGATTCAGGGCGGCGGAACCTTTCTTGAGGGGCTCATCCAAACATCAGCTCAGATTAATCCTGGCAATTCCGGTGGGGCTCTGGTGAATACAGAAGGGAAACTCATTGGAGTGCCTACTGCAATGATTCCATGGAGTCAGGGGATTGGATTTGCCATTGCTGTTGATTGGGTGAAGCGTGCATTTGATGAGCTTGTGGAAACCGGGACTATCAGAAGTCCGTGGCTGGGAGTAATGGGTGTCACTCTTACTCCAGGTGTGGCGTCGCATTATAGATTGCCTATAGATAAGGGAGCTTTACTAGTTCAGGTGCCCCGTGGCCCATCTTCACAGGCCGGGTTGAAAGCGGGTGATATCATTCAGGCAATCGATGACGAAGATATAGCGGGGATGGAGGATCTTCGGAAGAAGGTTCTTGTGAAGCGCACAGGCGAAAAAGTGCGCATTAGGTTCCAAAGACGAAATGACATCTTTGAAGTCTATGTCACCCTAGGGACAGCACCGTAGTAGAGTTACTGGATGTTACCAACCACTAGGACGACACCCAAAATCGCAATCAGAATGCCAACAATTGCCAGTCTCGTCGGGCGCTCTTTCAGAAAGACTATCGATATTGGAACAGCGAATAGCGGAGAGGTTGAACCTATGACCGATCCCATAGCTGCACCGATGTATTTCACCATCACCACATAGAGAACAGAGCCCAATGCCATACCGAAGAAACCAGCAACTGCAACAATCTCTGTGGCATGTCTTGTTGGCCTAGGCATCCCCATTTGGCTTGCTACAATATAGATGGGAACGAATTCAACAGACCCAATGACGATTCTGACGAAATTGGCATCAATAGGGTCAACCCCAGTTACTCCAATTTCAAGAAAAACAGTTCCAACTGCATAGCAGACCATTGTGAAGAGGGCCATTCCAATTCCTAAGAGGTCAATTTGTGAGTTTCCCTCCTCCACTTGCCGCCTGTTTTGCTCACGAGATATGAGAATGATCCCCAAAACTGCGATTACAGTGCCAAGGAATTGGAAGGCTGAAACTTCATCCTCAAGAATCAGAATTGCTAGAATATACGTAAGAACTGGGAACGACATCGCAATAGGAAATGAGTAAGAAACTCCGATTCTTTCCTGGCTCATGAACAGGATTGTGTCACCTATCACTGCCCCTAAAGATGTTGAGAGAGCCAAATAGATAATTGACTCAAATGGCACTGTGAATACATTTGGACGCCATGGAATCATGACAAGCAAGATCATAAATCCGAGTGCCACCCACATCTTGACGGACCCAATAGCCAAAGGTCTAATCTCATCACTTTGTGACCGATATACGACAACAGAAACAGCCCACATGAATGCCGCAAGGAAGCCAATGACGGTTCCAAGAATGACATCGGGCGTGAGTTGCATGGCTGCGGGGGCATCAAAGGCTCCTATGATACTATCGGTAGCTTCACTCAGATTATGAGTTGCACTTCTGGGGGGTTCGTTTAGTCAAAATGGGCTCACAGCTGATAGAGATGGCGTCTATTCTATTTCCAGCGGCTAATTCTCTCGGAACGGGGACGAAAACCGGCAGATAGTGAATGGTTTCTAGCTCGGAGGAGTGCAATTCGCCCTTCTCTGTTGCGCGTGTATATCAAATCCATTTCGCCAACGTATTTTTTCCATTGTGCCGCAAATCGTTCAGCATACTCCTTCTTGATTCCTAGCACCGTTGGAACCGCATGATAATCCTGTCTCACAAACGATTTTCCCAGCATAGATTTTCTTAGAAGAAGGTATCTTGGCGATTCAATAGGTCCCAATACTTCCCTAAGTGAGCTCAGATACATTGCTCTTTCTCTTCTTGTGCCACCTACCACATGGCAGAAGACCTCACCCTTCTTCCCTTCCTCCACTACAACGCTCATATTGTTGACAGGGGTTCTGATTATTCCCGCCTCGCAGAGAGTCGCTAGCACAGCCTTCCCGACCTGAGCAAGACTGGACTTGATAGGACCGTGCATGACAAAGAGCCAGACTGCTTTCAGAGCCTTTGGGGCAAACCTGAGGATGAAGAAGAGAAATCCAAGCATTGGCAGAAATGATAGAAATGACAAGCCAAGGTTGCCAATCGGAACGACCCACGAAAATATCTGCCGAGCAACAAAGAATCCGAATATAAGCATGGCCTCCCAGGTTAGTGCTGAGATGGTATTTCTGAATACAAAGCCCCGGGGAACTGGAAGTCTTGCCTTCTTGGCCTTCACTTCCTCAACAAGCCTAACTCCCTCTTCACCTCGTTTCAGCGAGGTCTCCCAAGCTAACCGTAGAGCTACTCTGTCCTGAGCCCTGGCTGTCATCGATGTGTTGATCGCGCGTACCTCGTCCTGATCAAAGGGAGGGACTCCAACACCAAGACGACTGAGTCCATTCTCAATCACGGATTCAACAAAGGATATCCCTAGAAACGCTTTGAAGCGCCTCTCAATGATGTGGTAGTCATTTCCTGCGCTCTCGGAGTCGAGATCCACGCAGACCAGATGCCAGATGTTAGATGTCTTATCAGGCTGTTTGGGATCAGTTCTGATGGCGCGTCCTCGCATTTGGTTGGACAACATATATGATCCAACAAAACTGGCTAGAACAAGTGAATTTATGGACGGCGCATCCCATCCTTCTCCAAGAAGTGACTTCGTACCCACGAGGACATTTACTCCGCCCTTGGAGAAAAGCTCTGTTATTAGCTGCACGGTTTTTTGTCGATCCATGCCCTTGACAGTCACCATTGAGTAATTTGGATCAGCACTGGTTGTGACTGAAACTGAGTCACGAAGGATTTCACAATCATCAGCACATTCAAGCAGGAGTTCGGTTGACTCAGTAGGAACAACTATCAATGAACCACTAAGAACTCCAAGTCTTATGCCTTTGAGATTCGATCGTCTAATCTCCTCAAAGATTGGCACTACACCGATTTTATCCAATTCGGGAAGATCATGCTCACTCTTCGGAAGATAGGCCTTCCTTATGTAATCGGTTAGGATGACCATCCGAAGGTCTTCCCCAAGCGCCTTGAGCTCCATGGATACAATTGCTTGAATTGCGTACAGCTTTGTGATGCTTCTTTTGAGAATGGCGTCCAGTTTCCTGGTGCTGAGCAGATTCACATCTCTGCGCTCAAGAGCATCAATTCGATAGAGTCTATCCCTTATCCGCTTGAGGACTGGAGACAAATCCCTAGGATCTACATCAGGGGGAAACAGTATCCCTTCAAGTAGAGTTTCCAACCATTCCTTGTTGAACCAGGGAATTCCAAACTCTTCGCCAGCGACGAGTTCGATGGCTTGCTTTGGGAGGACCACCTTACGATGTCTCAGGTAGACAAGCATGCTTGAGAAGAATGATGGATCATCTAGGATTTCAATCACATAGGTTTCGGGATCATTCAGCCAAGGGTGGTTCTTGACCTCTTCTAGGAACTCATCATCGGCCTCAAGGTCCTTGACAAACTCATCCACCGCTTGCTTGAACTCCTTGAGTTTGCTTCCTTCAATGAGACTAGGATATGTGAAGAGAACGAGATCTTGGTGAGGGCAAAGATTTCCTTCTTGCACAAGCTCAGGGACAGATACCTCTGCATCTACCGGGCCGCATAGCTCCATATATCGCTCCCACTCAAATATTGAAACGTCATAAGGTGGGGTTGCTGTTAGGGCCAGAACGGTGCTTTCCTTCAGGCTGTGAACAACTCTCGTCAGGCAACGCCACCAATTCGATCGGAGATGGTGGGCCTCGTCCAAGACAATTGTCTTGACCGATAGCTCCTGTAGTTGCCTGATTATATTGTCCTCATGGAGTTCTTGTTTTCCATTCTCCAAGTCATCATTATTGTATGAATCTTCATCCTCACTTTCGATTTCCTCATCGTAGAGATAATCTTCTTCTAGGACTCCGGAGCAAGCGCTGTAGAGACCTTGGTATGTTGAAACTGTCAAAAATCTTGGATTGTAGATATCTGTTGAAATCCAATCTGGGGTTTCACTTCCTTCAGGAATGAAAAAATCCACAAGCCTCGAAACCCATTGGTCACGTATTGCTAATGTAGGAGCGAGGATAATCGACGGCCGGTTTAGCCTTCTCATGACTTCTAGCCCAAGAAGCGTTTTCCCAGACCCTGGAGCCGCAACAACGTGAAGTCGGTTGTCATCTAGGTACTCTTCAAGTTCACCTAGGACACGTGCTTGATATGGCCTCCAAGTATAACGGAATTTGGTTTCTGGAGGGAATTCCTTCATTATTGGCAGGTCCTCACTCACCGCATCCAATTCTAGGGAATTATCTCGCTATTAATCGATTTCGTGCGCCCATCTCTATTTTGAGTTGCCTTCTTGTCAGGGCAGAGGGCGTGACTCTCTTTTCAAAACTGCCCGTGCAAGCTTGAGGCTTGGTTCCACTATCAATTGCTGGAGAAACATCCTAATTCGTTCATTTCGTCTAGCCCGTCGAGCAATGGGGGGAGATACATCATAGTAGGTCCGAATTGCGATGCGGCCTATTAGCCTGCTTGAAAGCCATTCGTCTCTGAATCTCCTTAGAAGGTCAATTTCAGGATGGAGTGGAGTCCCAAAGACAGCTGTAGCTATGAAGCACTCTGTTTCATGTTCTCTGCAATAGACTTCATCATCCTCCACTCT
>JBHLQS010000043.1:0-18059 GCA_048883405.1 Candidatus Thorarchaeota archaeon | reverse complement strand
TGCTTCTTGATAGGCAACAAATTTGAGCCTCGTGCTGCAATGTAGGGCTCTGGCGTAATGCCGTCAAACTGCATATATACCGTTGACAGTCCTGCGTCCCTGAGTTCCTGGAAATACTCCTTACTCTTCCCAATCCTGATAGCGTTGCTCGCAATTTGGACATGTCTGAAGCCCAACTCCTTGGCCCATCTTATGTACTGAGGCAGATGCTTGCTGACAGTAGGCTCACCACCAGCGAACTGAATTGCTGGCGCGGGAACTGGCTCATTGCTTCTGAGATTCTTCATCATGTCGAAGACTTGTTCAGGGGTAGGCTCATAGACTGTTCCGCCTTCTGCAGCCACAGCAAAGCAGATCGGACACCTGAGATTGCATCTGTTCGTGACATCCAGAAGAGCAAGTGCAGTGTGTGATTTGTGTTCGGGACATTGCCCGCAGTCCTCTGGACATCCCTTTACTGTTTCAGTTCGGGGATTGTCTAGACCCACAGACTTGTACCACCACTTCGACGCCTCCCTGAACATCTTGGCGTCACCCCAATAAACGTCAATAAACTCGCCATGCTCATCACAGGTCTTCTTGTACATGACCTTCCCATCTTCTTCGTAGAGCGTGGCGTCAATTACCTTAACATCATTATTTGTCAAGAAGCACTCAGGACAGATTGATTGTGTCTTGTAGGGAAGCTGCCTCTCAGGGTACTTCTCTACCTGAAACCTAGCATAACCGCCAGAATCCTCATGAGTGATGGGTTCCTCTGGAACCGGCTTGACTTCATCAGTTGCCATAAATCATTCCACTCCATATTCACCGTATGGAACCACCACTGAACAGGGTGGTATTCTAAAGCCGGCTGCGAAGATTTTACAATATAACCTTTGTCCGAAACTTCCGAGTATGAAAAGGGGGGATGTTTAGTCTGACATCTTGAGGATGAATCCTCTATCGAATCCACCCCTCTTTTGACGTTTCTTCAGGCGCGTATCCTCAATTTCTGCATGTTCTATTGATCGATGAACTAGAAGAGCATTCAATGCTTCGAGGACATCTGCAATCTCCTCATCCGCTCCTGAATTTAGCAGCTCCTGAGATTCCTCTACAATTTTGTGTCGAATCATCTTGTCAAGTTCAGTTCCAGTGGCAGTCCGAACACTCGGATTTCCACCGTTTTGCCTAATGATCTCAGGAATCCTGTCACGAACCAGCTTCTCTGGCAACATCTTCACCTTATGCCTAAGTCAAAGGACAAGTGCAGTCTCAATCTGATGACGAGCTTCAGCCAGAAATGCATCTATGGCGATTCTAAGGTCATCTGGTATCTCTGTAGTCCATGGTTCCTCAGCATCTCGTGCTACAGACTCAGTCATAGAGCTGAAGGGGAGATACTTTGGGTTGAGTGCTTTGTCAAAAGAAACCGTGCCTATCCACTGGCCGTTGTGGATGACTTCGTATGTTGGCTGGTATTTCCTCAATGAATCAGGAACAATGGCATTCCAAAAGAAAGACATCCCATTGAATTGCCCTGGCTTCCCAAGAGCAATAGTATAGGTATCCATAGTGGCCTTTGCAGATTCCAAATCGTAGAGAATGCCAATGCGACAGTTCAGGCATTGATTGAACTCGAGACCATCGCCGCTTGGTTTCACATAAGCGATGCCATTCTTCTCGATATTGTCGTCATTACAATGAACACACAGGTCCATTCCCCATCGAACCTCAAGATGATCCGCAAAAGGTCCCTGGAGGAATCGAACTCTGGCCTTTTCAAAAGCGGTTCGAACTGCATCCTCACCTTCAGTGTCCATCTTCTTTCGAATAACGCTCCAGACTTCAAGAAGGTCTTGCCAAAGGACATTCAGTACCATGTCCGCGAGCTTGTCTAATGGCCTGTCTTCAAGTGAACTCATATCCTCAGATCACCTTCGAATTCTTGATTACAGAGACTCTTCCTTCGCAAGTGACAATTAAGTCTTGGTCGTTTCAAGGTGCCAATATGAAGGTCAATTATGGTTAGCCTAAGCTTTTTAACGGGGTCAGATGCAGGAAGGAGTATTAAAGGTGGACAAGGATGGATTGCCAAATTCACTAACACATGTGAAACTCAATGTAGTCCATTCTCTGATCGCGAACCTGTTCGGCTTTTGAAGAATCGTAGCTGCATGGATAATCAGTTCCGGAGTCGGTGATATAGATGTTCAAGCCAGTACCCAGTCAAGTCGATTTCGTTGCCCAGGAATATGAAACACTTAGGTTTTGGGAAGAGAACCAGATCTTTGAGAAGCTGAGGAAATTGAGGGCGAAAGACCCGATATGGTCCTTTATTGATGGGCCTATCACTGCTAATAATCCAATGGGCGTTCATCATGGATGGGGACGAACATACAAGGATCTATACCATCGATTCAAAGCTATGCAGGGGCATCATACGCGATATCAGAATGGCTTTGATTGTCAGGGACTCTGGGTTGAAGTCAACGTTGAGCGAGATATGGGTTTCAAGGGTAAGCAAGACATAGAAGACTATGGATTGGAGAAGTTCATCATATTGTGCAAGCAGCGGGTCTTGAAATATGCTGGAGTCATGACAGAGCAAAGCAAACGTCTAGGTTTCTGGATGGACTGGGACAACCTGGAGACTCTCAAGACACTACATGATGCTCTTGATAATGATCCGTTGGCAGTCATGACTCTCGAAGGTGTTGAAGGTCCAGTCACTGGTACGGTTGAGCAGCTCGTAGGAAGACTTGGTATGCCTGAACTTGGCGGATCATACTTCACATTCTCAGAAGAGAACAACTATACTATATGGACTGTGCTGAAGTCATGTCATGATAGAGGATGGATATACAAGGGCAGAGATGTCATGCCCTGGTGCGCTAGGTGTGGAACAGCCATCAGCCAACATGAAATAGTGACTGAAGGCTATCGCGAGCTAACTCATCCTAGCATAACGTTGAGATTCCCTCTAGTGGATCATGCGGGCGAGAGTCTCTTAGTATGGACAACGACTCCTTGGACTCTAAGCAGTAATGTGGCAGCTGCTGTTGGTCCCGAACTGACCTATGTCAAGGTTCGACAGGGAGAGGAGATTTTCTACTTAAGCCGTGGGACTCTGCATATGTTGAAGGGCGACTACGAAGTTGAGGAGAAGCTGCTTGGCTTTGACATGGAGGGCTGGCTCTATCATGGCCCCTTTGATGAGCTACCAGCTCAAAAGGAGAGTGGAGTTTCAGGAAAACACAAAGTGATACTGTGGGATGAAGTGGGAGAAGAGGAAGGGACTGGTATAGTGCACATTGCTCCTGGATGCGGAGCTGAGGACTTCCAACTCTCCAAGGAGTTTGACCTTGCCGCAATAGCGCCTCTTACAGAAAATGGCATCTTTATCGATGGGTTTGACTGGTTGTCGGGGATGAGTGTCAAGGAAGTCGCCCAACCAATCTTTGACAATCTGACTGATAAGGGATTGACATACAAGGTTGAGGACTATACGCATCGATATCCTGTGTGCTGGCGTTGCCAAGAAGAATTGGTCTTTCGTCTTGTTGATGAGTGGTTCATATCCATGGGAACCAAACTTGACATACCCTATGAGGAGGTCACGGATGAGCAGAAAGACGCCAATCTCCGTTATCAGATAATGGAGGTAGTTACTGATGAAACCAGCTGGCATCCCTCATTTGGAAAAGAGAGAGAGCTAGATTGGCTACGGAATATGGATGACTGGATGATCTCCAAGAAACGATATTGGGGCCTTGCACTGCCTATATGGGAGTGTGCGAGCTGCAGTCATTTCGAAGTGATAGGCAGCAGAGAGGAATTGAAAGAACGCGCCGTTGTTGGCTGGGATGTTTTCGAGGGCCATTCACCTCACAGACCATTCATCGATGAGATAGAGATAGAATGTGGGGAATGTGGGGAGAGAATGAAGCGAATACCAGACGTGGGTAATCCCTGGTTGGATGCAGGAATAGTGGCAATGAGTACAATGAGGTACAACTCAGATAGAAAGTATTGGAACAAGTGGTACCCGGCAGAACTCATCAGTGAGAGTTTTCCGGGTCAATTCAGAAACTGGTTCTATAGCCTACTCGCAATGAGCACGACACTCGAACGTAAAGCACCATTCAGGCATGTCTTCACCTATGCAACTCTGACGGCTGAAGATGGGAGAGAGATGCACAAGTCATGGGGGAATATGATAGAGTTCAATGAAGCTGCTGATTCAATGGGTGTGGATGTGATGCGATGGCTCTTTTGTTCTCATAAACCTGAGAAGGACCTTGCCTTTGGGTATTCTCGTGGTGATGAAGTACGACGGCAGTTTCTTATCCCTCTATGGAATGTCTATTCATTCTTTGTCACATATGCCCTCATAGACGGTTGGGTTCCAAACAAGGGCTTGAAGACGACGCCCAGCTTACTAGACCGATGGATACTCTCCAGGATGAATGAGGTTGTTCGAGAAGTCACAGTGTACTTGGAGTCATATGAACCAAACATGGCGGCAGCTGCTGTAGACCGATTCATAGATCATCTGAGCAACTGGTATCTCCGGCGAAGTCGTCGCCGCTTCTGGGTAGAGGCTGGGTCGAGTGAGGAGGAAGATGCGGACAAGAATGCGGCCTATGACACATTATATCGAGTCTTAGTAACCCTCTCTCGATTGCTGGCACCATTTGTACCGTTCGTGTCTGAAGTCATGCATCAGAATCTAGTCCACAGTGTGGATTCAGGCGCACCAGAGAGTGTGCATCATTGCGATTGGCCAGTGAGTGATTCTGTTGATGAGGTGCTTAACAACGAGATGGCGCTTGTACTTAGATTGGTCTCGTTGGGACATGCAGCAAGAAACCAGGCAAATCGCAAGCTTCGACAGCCATTGTCTGAGATAGCATTTGCTGTTGGATTGGACAAGGAGCGAGATGTCGTAATGCGGTATGCAGATTTGGTGGGTGATGAATTGAATGTCAAGAATGTTCGATTGTTGGATGTTACTGGAGAAGTAGTAAGCTATCAGCTAAAACCACTCCCAAAGCAGCTGGGCCAGAAGTACGGATCTCAGTTCCCTGCGCTTAGAGAAGCAATACTCGGTCTAGATCCCCGTGTATCTTCGACAAAGCTTCAGGCTGGCAAATCCATTGTAGTAGAGGTGAACGGTGAGAAATTCGAAATACTGCCTGATGAAGTCGAAGTGATAGTTGAAGCTAAAGAGGGCTTTTCGACGGCATCCGAGGGAGGATATCTTGCTGCCCTGACTACCGAGTTAACGCCGGAACTGGAACTTGAGGGATTGGCACGAGAATTCGTGAGACGGGTTCAAAACGTACGCAAGTCAGCCGACCTGAATGTTAATGATAGGATAGATGTTCAATATTCCTCAAGCAGCCGGCTGGCGGATGCAGTTGAATTTCATAAGCAATACATCGCAGAGGAAACACTCGCGACTAGCTTGAAACAGGTGAAGAAACCAGTTGGGGATTTCCAAGAGGAATACAAGTTTGGCGACGAGAATCTAGTGATAGCGATAGCTCTTAGTGAATAGTAGGACCCAGTTGATGAGATGGTATGAACAGGGAGTCATAGGCGTCCTGGCTTTCTCAAGAGCACATCGATCAGGGTGTGATAGAAATCGGCGTTCTCCTTTATTGAGGAAATCGATACCCACTCATTGGGCCCGTGAGTGTTACCACCACGAGGGCCGAAGTCGAACAGCTCACACCCCTCTCCGGCAAAGTAGCGAGAATCAGATGCGCCATATCCCTCTATCACTCTGTATGGGATCTGTTCCTTCTCAAGTGCCCAACGTGCGGCTCGTATCAGGCGGGAATTTGGATCAGTGTCGACATACCCGATACCAGGGCTGACACGTAATGAGAATAGATTAACACGCCCGTCCAATGCTCTCTGGATAGCCCTCTCCACAGATTCTCCGTCATTCGTCATTGCACGGACATCACAGTAAAGAGCCCAGAGGTCGCCCTCAATGGATAACAGATTTGGCGAGATTATTCTCCCGTGGTCTGAATGTTCAGTTGAAAAAGCCGCGTTTGATAGGGGAAGAAGTGCTCTCATAAGTCCAGTTAGAGCTTCGTCATACTCTGACTCTGGTTGTGACTCATCAGGGTGGAGGAAGTCAACCTCAATCCATCCAGGCACGACATTTGATTTCAGGAAAGCTCCTCTAACATCCTTCACGACAGTGTATGGATTTACATCAAGATATTTGGAGGCGGCTAGCATCGCATGCCGGTCTACACTTGGCCGCATGTAGGCTGAGTGGCGGGATGTTGAGCCGAAAACATCGGTTTCGAATCTAATCGTTTCCGCTCTGCCTCGCATCTTAGCCACAGACTTCTTTGCCTTGATGTAGGTAGGCAACACATTCCGTCGCCGATGAATGATTTGCTGGCCAACACTATCAGTTATGACTACATAATCCGGAAAAAGACCCTGCTTGACTAAATGTTCCTTGAGTTTGAATGCCCCATTTCTACCTCCAATTTCTTCATCCCCACTAGCAGCGATGATCACAGTACACGGAAAGGCGCTCTCTTTCAGTCTATCCGCCAAGAGAAGAAGTGACACAATATTCCCCTTATTGTCGGATGACCCACGGCCATAGGCGATATCTCCATCAACACGGAGCTTGAAGGGATCAGACTCCCATCCTTCACCCACAGGTACAACATCAAAGTGGGCTAGGAAGAGGATTTTGAACTCACCCTGGCCATAGCGGCCATAGACCGTGTGAAAGCCCTCAAATTCGATCATTTCTGAGATGAAACCAGCCTCTTCAAGTCTATTACTGATATATTGTGCGCAGTCTAGGTTTGCTCTTCTATCCAGTGGATCACTTATTGTCTGAAATGATACCAATGTTTCCAGTTCTTCTACAACGTCCCCGTTCATTGTGCTTGACCATGCCACATGGCTAGACAAATATCCATCGATGTAGAGATATGAAAAGAAGGTGGTGGAGCGAAGACCAGCTGGTCGTCGCTCAGGGTCACTCTAGGTTCGTTTGTAAATCCAGCGACTCCAAGAACTTAGGGAAGGCATTTCCTCCGGCATACCTTTCCTTGCTCGAATCTCCAGAATCTTCTCTTCCTGCATATTTCCAGGGACTGGTTCAAAGCCTCGAAACTCGTAACCGAAGAAGCTTCTACCGGCAGCAGCACTGCGAAACTCATCTGCGATGCCAATTGTTTCCGCTGTTGGTAATGTTCCTCTTATTGTGACTGTGTCTTCCTCAGCCTCAATCGTAACAATCTGACCTCGATGACCAGTAAGCACTTTGATGATGCCCCCCTGCGTGTCAGTTGGAGTCTTGATGTCTGCATTCAAAATTGGCTCGTAGAGACCTGCAGCACCAGTGAGGAAGCTCATGTTAAGACCAGAGCTGGTCATCGTAGCGACCTCGTTGTAGCCAGTGTGTGCAGGATCAGTGTGAACTGTTGCATCTGTAAGGACTACCTTCACACCCATGACGGGCTCTCTTGCTATCGGTCCTTGGTCTATGAACTCACGAAATGTGGTTTCGAGATATGAGTAGATTCTGTCGAATCGCTGCACACCACTCATGGCATCGACAAGCATGCTTGATTCGTAGATATCCAGAATCTTGCGGGCTTCCTTCGCATCCCATCCTGCCTCATCACGGAGAATGGCTGCACGCTCGCGCGAGTTCATGTCCCTCGTAATTCGCTTCTTCCTGATGAGCTCAATAGTCTTCTCATCCAGGGGCTCTACATACAGTCTTAGACGATTATGACCATTTGGAGATTTTGTATGGAACTCTTGGCCATGTTCAGTGATCTTCTCACGATAGACAATGATAGGCTCAGATATGATGATCTTCACCTGTTCATTGATACGTTTGGTCAGAATCTCAATTTGAAGAGGGTCAATCCCATCCAGTCTGTATTCTCCAGACTCCTTGTCGTGAATGAATCTCGCTGTTGGGTCAGCCATGATCCACTTTGAGACAACCTCACCTAGTTTCGCGATGTCCTGAGGATCTACTGGCTTGATGCTTCTGCTGACTACAGGTTCGCTGACATATTCAATGGCTTCAAAGCCATGCATCTCAGAGTCCACTGCTACAAAAGACTCTCCGGATGGGCACATAAATCCGAACACAGAGAAGAGATTCCCTGCTGGAACTTCGTCCATTGGCAGAATGTCAGTAATCTCTTGTACGCCAAGTCGTTTCACAGTGACGTTTTTCCTCATGTTGACAAGACGGATTGACTGTCCTGACTTCACAGTACCTGAGAAGACTCTGCCAATCAGTGTGGGCCTCTTGCTCTTCGGGTCGACAAAGATCTTGGTGATCATTCCAAGTAGCGGGCCTTTGCGGTCACACTCAAGAAGTGCCTTGCCTTCTGTGCTCTCAGGATCACCTTTCCAGATTCTCGGAATCTTATAGGCTTGTGCTTCCTTTGGGTTGGGGAGGTGATGTACTATCATCTCAAGAAGGGCATCATCTAGTGGGAGGTTCTCTCGAAGCCACATCTCGTCACCCTCATTGTATTTCTCGAATACAACTTTGGCTGGAACACCTTTCTTTGCGAGAGTTTTGCTTGTGAAAGCCCAACCGGTCTTCGCGCTCCCAATAGCAACACTGCCCTCCTCAAAGTTGACTCTCCACTCCTTTGCATATTCAGGAGGAGCAACTTTCTTGATGAGTTCATTGACCTTTGAAGCTATGATAACAAGTCGCTCTCCGACCTTATCGGGTGGGAGCTTCAACTCATTGATCAATCTGTCCACCTTGTTAATGAAGAGGACTGGCTTGCATGCCTCGCCGCCCACTGCAAGTCGGATGTTCGTTTCAGTCTGTGTCATGACTCCCTCAAGTGCATCCACCAGAATAACGGCACCATCACTAGCTCGCAATGCACGTGAAACTTCTCCTGTGAACGAGAGATGCCCGGGCGTATCGGAGAGCTGTACTAAATACTCTTCTCCATCAACCTCGAAGTTAAGCAGTACAACAGAGGTGAAGATTGTTATCCCTCTTTCCTGCTCCTCGTCATCACTGTCAGTCATAAGAGCCTGCCCAGCGGCTGCGTCACTCATGAGACCTGCGCGGCGCATTAGATAGTCCGTTGTCGTTGTCTTGCCATGATCGATGTGAGCGCTGATAGAGATGATTCTCTTATGCTCATAGTCATCTGACATTATTAGTCTCTTGATTGCGTTTGGGTCCTTTATCTTGACCAATTGCTTTCACCTTATTTGCGAATAGTCTGACCCCAACTCCAAAGTCATAGTTCCGGAAGAACTAGGTCAGGGTCGCCGAAGGCCTCGGTGGCTAGCGCCGAGAGCCTTACGGATTCTTAAAAGATTATCGTCATGGGACTCTATTTGGTGGCCACTACAACCATACGCTCAGAGTTTGCGGCATATGGCATCCTTGGAAGTTTGTTTTGCCCGTAGAGTTCGCTCTTGGAGAAGCCCACTTGTTGTAGGAGCCCGCGAATTTCAAGTGCAGTGTACATTCGGATGTCGTTACCAGCGAGTGCATCCTCATTCATCTCAATTATGCGACCATTAGCCACATCAATGAATGATGCTGGCCGTCCTCTCAGAACTCCCGCTGGTGCATCGAGTACATGAGGCTCACTTAACAGATAGCCGTCTTCTAGTTTCGTCCATGTCTTTTGGAAACGCGGAAGGTTGTAGGGATTCATCAGGTCAAGCAGAAGCTTCCCGCCTTCGATGAGCGCATTGAATGACCCCTCAAGAACACGCTTGTTCTCATCAGGATTGAAGAAACCAAAGCTGTGACTCAGAAGCACTGCAGCATCAAACTGGTTTGGAAAATCAATCTCCCTCATGTCACCCGTTGAGAGATCCACCTTAAGATTGGCCTCAGTTGCTTTCTCCTTTGCAATTTCAATCAGCTTTGCGGAAAGGTCAAATCCAGAAACATTGATTCCACGTTTTGCAAAAAGGATGCTCTGGTCACCGGCTCCACAAGCTATATCGAGCAGCTTCTTTCCTTTCTTCAAGCTCAAGGCATCTAGGCAGAATTCAACGACCATCTCATCATATTGCTGAATTCCAGGAATAATTTGACGATATTTGACCCTGAACACCTCAGCCCAGAATCCATCCCAGCCGAAATCAACGCGCTCCATGTTCGCTCACTTAGCGAATTTTCTGCGTGCAGGTTGATAAGAAGCTTGTTATGAGAATGGTATCTAAATTCGTGATTAGAAAGCAATAAGAGGTGGAGAAGACCCGCAGCCTGTTGATCTCCGCCGGGAGGGACGCAGACTGAAGCAACAGGAACACAAAGCGTGAACGCGGGCCTTGCGTCTCCATCATTTTGAGACGGCTGTTTGGCCTATAAATCTATAGGTTTTCGCTAAAATGCGCGCGCTGTTCGAAAAATCGAAAATTCTTTCTTTTAGTTTTATATAGCAAAAATCGAAGCCAAAAGTCCGCTTTTGACTGAATAAGAGACCTATTGAACGGAAACAGCGTAAAAGGGTGGTAGCCCCGCCAGGACTCGAACCTAGGTCCAGTGGGCCAGAACCACTGATGCTGGACCGCTACACCACGGGGCTATTGATGAGGGTTGACCTCTGGGGCTTCGCTCGCACTGAACACCAAATTACCTTTTCGGTCAAGTTCGCTTGAAAGAAATACATTGAACATAGTGGACTAAACGCCGACCTTGAAGATGAGTGAGTCCCTTAGGATGCGCTGGAACATCCTGAGGAGGTTCTTTCCTTCAGTGGCAACAGTGGCAAATACGGGATATCCTTCAAGTCCTAGCATCTGAATCATGCGGTCCACTGGGAGAGCATTTGGTAAGTCTCGTTTGTTCAGAGAAACCACGATGGGTAATGTTGCCAGTCGATCGGTTCCAAGGGCTATTCGAAGCTCCTGAATCGAGGCCAGGTTCTCATTCATCTGCTCGGGTGTGGAGTCTGCCATGAATATCATGCCATCGACTCCTCGAAGAACGTTTATCCGCTGAGTAGCATGTCTTCGCTGTCCAGCGACAGTAAAGACATCAAAAATCACCTTTTCACCAGCGGAAACAGGAATGAAATCAAAGTAGGTAGTCCGACCAAGCTCGTCTGCGATTTCCACAATTCTGCCCTTGGCCAATGCTCTCACATTTGCAAAGAGCCATCTGAGTGCAGTCGTCTTTCCAGAGAGAGATGGACCATAGAATACGATCTTTATGTGGATGCGTCCTTCCTCATCTCGCTTCAATGCCTCGCCGGCGACAATCTCTGATACCGATTGAGGGCGGATTCGCGCAGCGCGTGCAATATTGGAGGCCGACTCTTCATCAATCCTCAGCTCAGTTGCGGCTGTACTGGCAACAAGTGTTCCAGTCGGAAGCGGTTCACGCCGCCCCACACGGGGGGTTTCTCGGGGCGCCACGAAGGGTTCTCCAGGTGCAACTTCAACCTCTTCAGGAGGCGTCGCTTCACGAGGTTCTCCCAGGGGCTCACTCGATTCTAGAGGGGCATCTGGAGTTTCTTCTGCCTTTGGCTCTTCCTTCTTTTTGCCTTTGAATCGAGAAGCCAGCCTCCTGAGCAATTATAACCTCTCTCCGACGATTTAGGGAGATGAAACCGGTCTTAAATCTTGGGGGGATTGTATCCGCAGCGAGAGTGAGCTTTATCTGTCATTTCAACTGGAAGACCAACATGCCCGAAGTAATTGACCCCAGTTTTGTCCAGAGGATGTTCCCCACGTTATCTGACATGGCATATCTCAACAACGCAGCAACCGGCATCCCACCTATGACATGTGTGACAGCTATGAAGGAGTATTTGGACAATAGAATCACAGCCAAGGGAGATTTTGATGAAACACTTGAGAAGATAAAGGAGATTCGGGAACTCCTAGCGAATCTCCTTGGCGGAGTACGAAGGAACTTCGGGTTTGTGCCTAACACTACATCTGGTGTAAACGCGTTTGCTCACAGCATAGAATATCCTGAGGGCTCTAATGTGGTGCTTTGCGATTTGGAATTTCCAGCCAATTACATTCCATGGCAGCACCTTTGTAGACGGCAAGGAGTTGAGCTGAGAATTGTGAAGTCAAAGGAAGGGGCCGCTCCGACTGACGCCTTCAAGGAACTGGTTGACGAGAATACGAGAGTATTGGCAGTTAGTCAAGTGCAATTCGGTTCGGGATTTCGGTCAGACTTGCAGGCCCTTGCTGAGATAGTTCATGATGTCGGAGGCTACCTGGTAGCTGATATCATTCAAGCCGCCGGATGGGCTGATACAAATCTCGTCAAGCAAGAAGTTGACTTTGCAGCAGGACAAGCCCCAAAGTGGATGCTTGGTCCGATCGGAGCTGGCTATATCTATGCGAGTGATAGGATTATGGAAGATCTAACTCCAAGGTATTTGGGTTGGTGGGGCGTCAAGGAATTCAGAGAGTTTGGGTACTTTGAGAGGGAACCATTTCCGGATGCAAAGATGTTCCAGATAGGGTCTCCAGCAATGATTGCGTATGTTGGACTGCTTGAAACCCTCCGAATGCTCACTTCACTGCCAGCTAAGGAACGCGAAAGCAAAGCATTGGAAAATGCGGACTATCTTCGGAAACGTCTTCGTGAGAAGGGTATTGAATACTACGAATTCGAGGAGAATCAGAGGTCGCCCATTGTTTCATGTTCACCCGAAGATGTCGAAACCCTTGACAAGAAGCTAAAGATGAATAAAATCTACTGCTCAGTGCGTAATGGAAGACTCAGAGTTTCACCCCATTTCTATAACAATGAAAATGAGATTGATAGACTGATGGAGTATATGGGGTGACGAGATGTTCAGACAGATCAGCGATAATGTCTACATCAGAGTAAGCAACTCCTTTGACTCAAACATCATCTTCATCAACGGAGGAAACAAGCAGATTCTAATCGATACTGGGACCGGAATGAACCCGAACGCTCTGAATCAGGATCTTGTGAGGATCGGCTCATCTGTGGGAGAATTGACAGACATCATACTCACCCATAGTCATATAGATCACATCGGGGGGGTCCCGCCAATCATCGCAGAACATAGTCCAACTCTGCATCTTCACAAATCCGAAGGGGATATGATCAACTCTGGTGATATGCGACTGACCCTTTCTACCACCTTTGGAGTAGAACTACCACCGATTAAGATTGATAGCCTTCTTGAGGAAGGGCAGGAGCTTTCTCTTGGTGACGTTTGCTTCAAGGTACATAGCACTCCAGGTCACTCCATTGGCAGCATATGTCTACATATCGAAAAGCAGGGGATTTTGATCACAGGTGACACCTTATTCTCAGGAGGTAGTTTCGGACGAGTTGACTTTCCCACAGGAGATTCTAATCAATTAGTTGAATCGTTGCGGAGGATCACAGAGTGGGAATTCGTCATAGCACTTCCAGGACATATGAATGCAATCACAAGTAATGCGAAGCAACATGCAGAGGCATCATTCGCAATGGCAAGTAGAATGTTTAGGTACCAGTGATCGCTCGTTCTACCTCTTCCACCGACAAAGGAGGCAATTTGCCGGCATCTTTCTTGAATTTTGTGACTTTCGACTCGATAGCCTTCACAAGTGCATAGACAGACTCGCTCAGAGGGGTTTCAATTCCAAGTTCTTTTGCTAGTCGTATAACCTCTCCAGTGATCGCGTCAATTTCTGTTTGCTTGCAGCACCGGATGTCTTGAAGCATCGAGTTGATGTTATCTGAAGTGGCTTTAGCTGTGCCAAGAGCATACCGAACTGGGTCGTCTGTGGTGAGCTCTATGCCCAGTGCATCAGCCACACGGGCCGTCTCCTCTACAAGCTTGATGACAAGTGCTCTAAGGCGCATGTCATTGTAAATCTCTCCATTAGTCATGCCTGTGAGCGCCCCTATGGGATTGATACCGCAATTGACAATAGTCTTAGTCCAAACAACACCCTCGATATTCTCAGAAGAAACCACCTTGAACCCTGCAGTTCTCATTTTTGCGACTACTTCCTCGACCATTTCCTGATTCTCTGAGAAGTGAGATCCTATCTCAGTGATTCCAATCCCTGTAACAGTGACTTCTCCAGGTGCGGTCATCAATGCACCCATGCATGTTGTGGCCCTCATTACTCTACGAGTTTCGAGGATATTGGCCACTTTCTTCTCTGTACCAATTCCATTCTGGAGAACTAGGAAATATGTCCCTCTCTTCACCAGATGTCTTATTCGGCGTGCCGCTTCAACCGCATCATATGCTTTGGTTGTAATGAGAACCAAATCAGCAGTATCGATATCCTCACTGTTTTGTGTGGCTCTAAGGGGGAGTGTGTGTTCGCCCAACACACCTTTGATTTTCAAACCGCCTTTATTGATAGCCTCCACATGGGGCTTTCTCCCTACTAGAAGGGTCACTTCTTCACCGGCAAGGCTAAGCAATCCCCCATAGAGACTTCCTATGGCTCCTGAGCCCATAATTACAATCTTCAAGGTTCAACCTCCTTGTGAGCTGCTTCGATTTGATTTGTGAGATGAGCCTTAATGAGAGAAACCCCTCTACTTAGATTCCTCTGATTGTCAAAGTCTGCAACAAGAGCATCCAGTTTCGCATGAGACCAATCCTTCATCTCACGGGCATACTGCACCATAAGGGGTGCGGCCCTCACTATGTTATCAACAATAGTGATGTCAGAGAATACCGCTGTGCGTGACATCGGATTTAAGTCGATAGTTATCACAAATTTGTCCATTGCCTTCAGTGCTTCTGTCCTGTCTCCATCTTCAAGAGGAACCAATACCACATCAGCCTTAGCTATCCCTTCTGAGTCAACCTTTCTTCTATTGCTACTTAGTTCTGGGATTGTTTCAGACGGTCTGTCATGTGTGCCCAGTACTTCTTTTGCACCAGCAGCCAGTAAGGCCTCAAGAATGGCGTCTTCCCTCTCTGGCCGATAATAGAACAGGTTGATCTCCAGTGGTGCTCTAGTGAGCTCGGACAACTCAACGATCTCGTCAGGAACCAAAGCACAAACATTTCCGTTTACACTGATGACAGGATGTTCTGCCAGCAGCAACGCAGCCACTGCGGCTCTGCATGCTTCCATAGCCCCAGTGTTTGTGATTTCACCAATCATGTAGTCGAATGCCTCTCCGCGTCCATGAGCTAGAAGGCCAGCAGTAGCAACGATGTTCTTCTCGTGCCCCTCAATTATCCTCTCTCGGATGTCCAATGAAATCTTCCGAGGATGATCTGCGGGCACGTCGGTTTTCGTCACAGAATCAGCCTCCCACCATCTTCTGAAATGCTGGTCAACTGAACCTGATTAGGATCCCAAATCTTTGACAAAATGTCAATAGCTTGCTCGGACTCATCATTTCGGCAGAAGCAGAAAATTGAGTCC
The DNA here is from genome assembly GCA_048883405.1 of Candidatus Thorarchaeota archaeon. Taxonomy (GTDB): domain Archaea; phylum Asgardarchaeota; class Thorarchaeia; order Thorarchaeales; family Thorarchaeaceae; genus SMTZ1-83. The sequence continues at coordinate 2,678 of JBHLQS010000043.1, read as the reverse complement.
CCCAGCATCACCATACTTGAGTCATTGAGTCCAGCATCTTCGAGTTCATCAAGTGCTGATTGAACTCTAAGTGTCATCAGCCCAATTGAATGAGCAAACTGCTTTGAATAATAGATGAAACTCTCAACTGTGGGGTTCGTTACAAGCTCTTCCATTAGCTCATCAGCGGCTTTGATAATACGTTCTCTATGCTCTTTACTTGTGAGCACATTCTTGGTTTCAAGACCTGGAGCGCCAGCAAGGACTATATTGAAGGATTCATTGACAGGAATCTTGACAACCTTGCCAATTCCAGGCGCACCTGGTTTTGTACGTATTTCTACTCCGCCTGTTGTCTGTGCAATCACATCTCCAAGTCCAGTGCGATTGATGACCTCAGCATAATGCGCATGTTTTGCTGCATCTAGAGAGTCGAAATCAGAATCAACGAGACTAGAGAGTGCAATTGCCGTTCCCAAGGCTCCTGCCCCAGAAGCACCGAACCCGACACCGATGGGCAGCATCGACTCATGGTCAACTTCCACTTTGCAGACTCTGCCATGTTGTTGTAGCAATCTCTGAATCACCGTCGTCGTTACTGGGGCGTCTATTGGTCTGCCGTTATACGCGACTGACACCTCTAGCTTCGTGTTGTCCACCAATTTCACAGTCGTGCTGGTGCCTATGTCCACACAGAATCCCGCTCCAATAGACCCGCAACGGAGCGGATCTTCATGCTCATCATGGATTCGAAAGATCCCTGTGATGTGCCCTGGCACAAAGGCTTGGGCAGTATCTAGCAGGTTCTCTCCCTGTGATTTCAAGGTGGTCACTCCATAGCCTGTTTTTGCGCCTAATATACTCAACCATATACAATGTATCTTGTGTATATACATGAACATATCGGCATATACACGATTCCGTCTGGCCTACCCCTTCCCAAGGGGAACTAGACTAGTGTATTGTTTGATGCGAGGGTCTGTGTTCTTTGGTGCGGGGAATCCCCATCTAGCATCTATGTCACGGCCGCTGAGGTCGAAAACCTGAAAGCTTCCAGAGGACCAGGTGAGGGGACTAAAGCCGAGAAGAAGCGTCTGAGTCCTCCAGCTAGTGACAACCATATGTCGATGCATTCCAGCGGTTGGCACCACAAGAAATACGTTTGACAACTCCATTAGTAGCGATGTGCTGATTCTGTAGAAGAAGCTATACGTCTTGCGATGCTCCTCAGTGCCCTGTTCACGAAGGTCGTTCAGATACCGTACGATTGTTTCATCATGAACTGCTGGGTCCATGACATCAGAGAGTTCTTCAACATCTACGACTACTGCAGTTTCAAAGTAGTATGCCAGAGGGAATTCTGTGATGTGAAAGAGAATGAACTTGTCTTGAGTGATTATGTTGTACAGATGCTGGAATATCGCCTGTTTTGAGAAGAGCATGCTGACATCCAATTTAGCTGGTTCGAACTTATCGGAGGCTTCCGAAACGACAAGGCGGAACATATCATCAAGCATATCGCCATCATAGCCAATACGAACGACATGATAGGGCAATTTGCTAGAGTTTGGTTCCTTATGCCCTCTATAGGTCAAGAATTCATTGAAGTCACGTTGAAAAATGTCAACCTCATTGTCGTTGTCAAGCACAAACAAAGACTGACTTGGAGTCCCGAAAGATGAATAGACCTTGTCATAGGCCTGAAATCTAGCCCTCTTCTCAGGAATGAAATCACTGAAGATGTCAGGATCATGAGAAGAGTTAGCCAAAGTATTCACACCGCCATAATGTTGGATGATTTGTTCCATTCATCTGTCTTGATGTTGTTGATCTTGCGCAAGAGATGTGCCCAACATGGCCTGATTGCCGCATCTGCCCTGTTTCGGCACTCCCGCACATTCATTTCAACTCATATATTCTTTACCCACCTCATGTTGGATGGTATTAAAGGAATGGTGTCCCTCTTCCTAAGAAGATTGGTGCGATAGATTGTAGGGTAAGGGAGTTCGTTCAGTTTATCAACATGTGTTCATTGGTGTATCATGGGCGATTCTGATGACACACACATCTAAACTCATCATCGGAAGCTTGAGTCAGACGCTGAAAGGCAAGAAGATTGCATTGGGAATCACTGGTAGCGTGGCCGCAGTTGAGTGTGTGGCTATTTCCAGACTCTTGATGCGACATGGTGCAGAGGTATATCCGATAATGAGCCCAATGGCCCACAAGATAATCCATCCTCACTTAATCGAGTGGGCGACGGGAAATCCGGTGATTGTCGAACTCACGGGCCAAATTGAACACGTTGATCTTGCTGGCAAACATGAAGGGCGAGTGGACCTCTATCTTATTGCACCTGCGACTGCAAACACTATTGGTAAGATTGCAGGCGGCATAGATGACACGCCGGTGACCACTACAGCTACCTCTGCGATTGGTGCAGGAATCCCGGTTCTCATTGTACCTGCGATGCATCTCTCTATGTATGACCACCCAGTTGTTCTTGAAAACATGGAGAAGCTTAGAGGGATGGGAGTACAGGTGATGAGTTCCAGGATGGAGGAAGCAAAGGCAAAGATTCCCTCTCCTGAAGCAATTATTGAACAAGTCAGTTCAATGCTTAGTCCACAAGATCTTGAGGGTAGGCACTTTGTTGTTACAGCAGGACCAACGAGGGGATGGATAGACAGAGTCAGATT
>JBHLQS010000042.1:0-18391 GCA_048883405.1 Candidatus Thorarchaeota archaeon | reverse complement strand
CATCAAAAGGTCCTGAATGAAGTCGTGTGGAATATTCGTCGGGCGTCACGAATGATTGCTAACATGAGAGCTATCGTTATGCTGAAGGAGTCTCCTCCCACAATAGCAAAAACTGATCTATTCCCTCACTTCACCAGAGGTCTGCGCGAAGCAGACAGGGACTTTGAGTCAAAGACACTGAAGGTCACCACCAATATCGAGGATGACGCTTATTGGGTTCCTGGACATGCCTGGTTATGGAGCGTTTTCTTTGTTATTCTGCATAATGCCCTAATGTACAACGAGAGCAAGGAAGTCGAGCTTGATGTCAATGCTGAACTCATAGAGATGGGTCAAAGAGTCCGGATTGAGTTTGCAGATAGAGGCCCGGGAATTCCTGATGATCTCAAGGAGAGTGTCTTTCGAAGAACAGGCAGTACCGAGGGCCATGCTCTAAGCAGTGGTCTTGGATTGACCGTCGTAAACCAGATGGTGACAGACTTGAAGGGCCAGGTATGGGTGGAGGACAGAGTGCCCGGCGACATGTCGCAAGGCAGCAAGTTCGTCGTTATTCTTCCTGCTTGGAAGGAGGAATTGGTACTACCATGCGGGCGCGAATCATGCATCAGCTTCTACAAAAGTGATCATTGCGTCTTCTGTGGGCCTGCATTTGACAACATGATGAGAGTGCTTGATGAGCTTGGTGTCAATCACTCGATGGTTCAAGTCTTGAATGTCGATGATCCAGAATCAGGAGTAACAGAATCAGAACTCATTGCACTACCTACGATTCGTATCTGCGAATCCGAACGAGAGGGATACGTGGAAGAAGATGATATCAGGACGCTTGTCTTGGAGATGATAATGAAGGGCTGCTTCTCGTGAGTTATCAGACTAGTCTGATATCAAAATCTCTGGTGTAGCATCTTTTATCGTCCTGCATCCAGTCATGATCATCGCTCTTCTCAAATCGCTCCTGACGTAGTTGTAGTACATATTGACTGCATCAGCCCCACCGGCTAGTGACATCCTTAATAGAGGTCTACCAATGTGTGCTGTATCAGCACCCAAGGCAATGACTTTCAGAACATCAAATCCTGTTCTTATGGCACCGTCAACCATGATCGTGAGCTTTCCCTTAAGCTCAGAAGCGATATCTGGAAGAATCTCAACTACACCCTGTCCGTTGTCAAGCACTCGTCCACCATGATTTGATAGGTACACACCAGCAGCTCCTGAGTCCGCTACTGCGAGTGCATCTTCAAGCGTCATTATCCCCTTGAAGAACACAGGTTTGCCTGTGGAATCAACAAGCTCTTTCAGCTCATTGGGGCTCTTGCGATATACAGGCTTACCTCTGGCAGCCCATATCGCAGACCCGCAACCATCAAGGTCTACGCCTATTGCGATAGCATCGTACTCTTCTGCGAGTTTGAAGAGTTCAAGGAGTCGTGACTGAGACTGAGGCTTGAATACAGCTATTCCCCAACCGCCATTCTCCCTTACCATGTCAATTCCCAGATGATCCGGCACTGCAGCCGTGTTTCCAACAAGGCCTATTGTCCCAAATTCCTGTGCGCCCCGTAGGAGACCTCGATAGAAATCCGCCTCGGGAATCACATCATTCATGCTGGCTTTTACACCGGACATGCTGCATCCCAGAACAGGAGCGACAATCTCCTTGCCATAGACTCTACTCTTCATCTCAGGTTCATAATGCTCCCTGACGAGCTTCTCTTTCAATTTGTATTTGTGAAGGGCCAAGTAATTTGCATGAAATGTGTTCCCCTGTCCCGCACCACCGACACCAAGTGGCTTTCCATACTTCTGCCCAGCACAGACCCTGTCTCTTGCACCATCACAGACGGGATGAACTCCACACAGACCAGAAAGCATTTCCCTTGCAATAGCGCGATAGTAGACGAGATCCTTCTTCTCTGGCTCCGGACCATCCCTTCTCTTCTTGCTTCGTGTCTTCTTCTCCATGAAGACTTCTTCACTGGTTTCTTGCATGTATTTCCTCGGCTGACCGCAAATTGGGCATCTCCATTCGTCAGGAATCTCTGCTACCTTGGTTCCTGGTGCCAGACCCGTATCAGGGTCCCCCTCGTTTTCGTCATACACATATGCGTTGCAATAGGTACAGATGAAATACAACTTACAGCCTCCGGATTGCTCCGTCTGATTAAGGGCCTAGGTCATGGCATCTATTACTAAATGTTGTTAATGAGGGTGAATTCATGCAAAGCACAGTCAGCTCGACAATCACTGCTCAGGTCGCCCTATTGTTGAGAGGGGGGTAGAATCCCCTCTCTCGATTTCACATCCCAGGTCTCATATCGTCTTCGAGATAAATATGTGCTTCACCCATTATAGGTTGTCTGACCTTAATCAGGATTAGCAGTGCAATTACAAATACCCCCAGAATGCTGAGCATTGAAACGCGGTGAGCCATCGCTTCTCCTAAACTCGCAGCCAGTGCAAGTACGGTCCCATATACGGCTGGGCCGATTATTGCCGCAAACTTTCCACTCAAAGCATAGATTCCAAACATTTCCGTCTTCTTCTCCTCGGGAATGAACTGACCATACATTGACCTGGCTGTACTTTGCGAAGAACCCATCCCGATGCCTGCTATCATGCCAACTGTCCACCATACAATCTGAGCTTCACCAAAGAATGCGATGAGGAGAGCAGCAATCCAAATGCCGAGAGTAATCATCAGAGTCTTCTTAGTACCAATTGAGTCTGCAATGTATCCGAAGACAAAGGCTCCCGGGATGGCAGCTAGCTGTGTCACTGCAAAGAATATCAAAATGAGCTCATCACTGAATCCATAGACCGCAGCTCCGAAGATGGCGGCAAAGTAGATCACCGTGCTTATTGCATCAGAAAACAGGAAGTAGGAGGCTAGGAACCGTGGCAGTCCTTCATATTCTCCAATCTTGTTGAAGGTCTTCCTAACTCGTCTGAAACCTATTGTAACAATACTTACACCCTCCTCGTCAGGGAATTGACTTGGAGGTCGTTCCTTCAGCCCAATGATGCTTGGCACAGCAAACACGAGGAAGAATATTGCAGCAAACAGGAAGGGTAGTGTTGGATAGTCTGGAAGCATGAAGTAGCTGACTAGCGCAATAATGATTGTTAGCATTGCACCCACATAGCCTGCTGCATATCCAATGCCGCTGATTCTTCCTACATCTTCCTCCGTACTGATTTCAGGCAGCCAAGCATTATAGAACGGCAAAGCACCTTCAAATCCAATGTTTGCTATGACAAAGAGTATGAACCCCCACATCCACATATCCACTCCCAAGAATGATGGCACATCCTCTCTGAGGAAGAACATTAGTGAAGTGAAGACAATTGACAATCCAGTGTAGAATGTCAGGAACTTCTTCTTCGCACCAGAGTAGTCAGCCATAGCTCCGAGGATTGGCGATGTAACTGCGATTACTAGCATCGTGATGCTTCCTGCATATCCCCAAAGAGTCCCTCCTAGAATAGGGTCTCCCACCAATCTTCGGAAAAAGAGCGGGAATAGAGCGGTAACAATTAGTACCGTGAAGCTTGTATTAGCAAAGTCAAACAAGTACCAAGCGGCTTTCTCCCTTCTGTCAGTTGGGATTCTCCCAGTCGGTTGTTGCTCACCCATTACTTCTATCTCCATACTTCATTGTAGTTTGAAACAACTCATGGCTTTATATCAGACATAAGTTTCTGCCGGAACTGCATTACAATCATTAACCGGAAGAGTTTACCATAAGTTTAGACAAACTCAAATCATGCACGAAGCAGAGGCATTGAAATTCTGTGAGAGGTGGCTCGCAGCTTGGACTGGGAATCAGCCCGAGAAGCTTGTTGGATTCTATGCGAATCATGCATTTTATCGCGACCCTGCAAAACCGCATGGTATCAAAGGTCGTGACCAGCTTCTACTCTATTTCCAGAAATTGCTTGAGAGAAACCCTGATTGGATTTGGACTGTTTCAAAGCTGTTCCCAACCAAAGACGGTTTTATATTGAAATGGAAGGCAGAGATACCAGTTGGCTCAAGTGTGCTGATTGAAGAAGGCATGGATATTGTCGAAGTCATGTTTGATAAGATAGTTCACAATGAAGTGTATTTTGACCGGTCGAATTGGCTAGAAGCATTGAGAGAAGACAAATGGTTCTGATTATGTAGATAGAGCTTGATACCAATTCACAATGATATCGTTGAATTGCTCCCATTGCTCCAGCATGACACTATGCCCGGCCTTGGGTATGATGTGCATCTCCGACCCCTCAATCCTGTTAGCTATGTATTGAGAGTATTTCACTGGAGTCAATGCGTCACTCTCGCCTACAATTATCAAGGTGGGAAGTCTGATGTCATCCACTCTTTCCATTATATCAAACTCATCGCACAGCTTGTAGTCCCTATGCGTAATGGAAGCTGGACACTTTCTAACTTCGGCCCTTGATGCCTCTCTAATGTCTTCATCCGTATCGCCGTGGAACATAATCTCGCCAACAGCATTCACATAGCCCTCGAAGTCGTTCAGGAGCATATTCAGAATCATTGGATTCACTCTGAGTCGCGAACCAGTGCCTACAAGTATGATGCCATTTAGCATATCGGGATTATTGAGAGCATATAGCTGAGTCAATGCTCCTCCCATGGAATGCCCACATAGAACTGGCTTTTCAAATCGGGAAACGACTGAATCAATGTCATCGAGGTAGGCTTTAGTGGGATCTGCCTCCATCCGGTCTGGCGTTTTTCCATGGCCATTGAGATCAATGCCAATCATATGGAGCCGATTCGAGAGATGTTTAATTTGCATGTACCAAGTTGCTGAAGAGCCGCCTGCTCCATGGACCATGATGATTGGACCAGGATTTCCTTTTCCCCGTTCTTCAATGTGGACACTCATGAGAGTTTAATCGCCTGCCCTTGCTTTGAACCTTATGAATTTCTGCAAGCGTTTAAAAGAAGAGGCTTCGCGGCGAGAATCGTGAGTTTTGTTATGGACAGGCTCGATGTTGCCATTTCATAGCTATGTCCCCTTTGAGGCCATAGTAGGAAAATCGAGCTAATTGCCACACAAGAAGGGCCGTCGAGGCCAGAAGAAGATCCGTGTACGTGAGTTTGGTGGTCTTCGTTATCCCCGCAAGATGGAACGCTGCATGGTTCGTGCTGCTCCGAACTGCAAGGGATGGGCGAATGGCAATACCATGCCCGCACCGGGTGTTTGCAAGCGCTGCTACCAGACAATGAATTCCAAGAAATAGGGGGTTTATGCCCCCACCTCAATTTTTTCGTCTAACAACGTTTCGACTGATGCCGATTCTGAGACAAGAGGTTTTTTAATGGGTGTGTGGACAGTGGAACAAGTCAAGAGTACTAGTCACTCAAGACTATCTTGGTGTTTTAACACTAGGAGTGAAGAGAATGAGCTCAAGTAATAAAGGCATTATAGCCATTATCGTAATTGTGATTATTGGCGTTGGCGCTGTTGCGACATACATGTTTCTAAATCCACCAGTGCTGCCAGATAATCCGGACGAGATTGCTATCGTGTTCGCTACCGGCGGCCTTGGTGATAAGTCGTTCAACGACGGTTGCTATAAAGGAGCTATGGAGGCTGCGGATGCGTTTGACATATCTTTCACATATGTTGAACCTACTGCTATTAGTGAATACGAGGGCTTTCATCGTGCTTATGCGGCACATGCGGATTATGCAGATCCATACGACCTGATCATTGGCATTGGTTACGACCAGGCTGATGCTATTCAGTCCGTTGCTGAGGATTATCCAAATCAGAAGTGGGCCATAGTCGACATGTGGGTCAATGACACCACCTATCCGAATGTTGCATCCCTGCTCTTTAATGAGCATGAGGGCTCAGCCCTTGTTGGGGCAATGGCAGGTCTGACAACTCAGACTGGAAAGATTGGTTTTGTCGGTGGTGAGGACATTCCGCTGATCAACAAGTTTGCAGCTGGCTATATTTTCGGCGCGAACTACAGCTTCTATGATGCAAATGCAACAGAGATAGACTTTGATATTGCATATACAAATGACTGGGTTGACACAGCCGCTGGCCAGACTCTAGCTGATGGAATGTACTCAACAGGTTCTGACATCATCTTTGCAGCTGCTGGACGCTCAGGTCTTGGTGTGTTTGACAGTGTTGCTGCGAACAACGCCACATACGGTCCTCTATGGGTAATTGGAGTAGACTCTCCACAGATGTACCTGGAACCAGGTCTGGTGCTGACATCAATGTTGAAGAGGGTTGATGTAGCCGTTTATGACATCATCGAGGAAGTTGTTGGTGGCTCTTTCACTACCTTCAATCTATTCACCCTGGCAAATGGTGGAATTGGCTACGAGGTCAATGCCACTCTGTATGAGGTCGATGCATCAATTCTCACATTTGTGGAAGATATGAAAGCTGAAATAATTGCAGGTAATATCACGGTACCTGATGCAATCTATTGGACTTAGTCGTTCAGAATATAGGAGAGGCGGAAGCCTCTCTCTTTCCATTTTTTATTCTTGCTTTCTCTAGCCACTACTGTTAAGTAGGTCTTATTCAGTCCATCAGTACAAAGTTGCCAATAGCGCCAATTTAGGAGGCAATGGCTATTTACGCAGTCGAGCTTGAGAACATCTTCAAGACCTTCCCTGGAGGTGTTGAAGCTAACAAAGATATCACCCTTCGAATTGAGGAGGGTGAGGTGCATGGTTTGCTGGGTGAGAACGGAGCCGGGAAGTCGACGCTCATGAATATTCTCTATGGATTACTCAGCCCCACATCGGGAACTATCAAGATACGTGGAGAAGAAGTAATTCTCAATTCTCCAACAGATGCTATTATTCGAGGCGTTGGAATGGTTCACCAAGAGTTCAAACTGATTCCGCCATTATCAGTCACAGAAAATGTCATTCTTGGAATGGAACCCATTCTTCGGTCTGTAGAGGCTGGTGGCGCCCGATTCTCAGCATTGCTCAGAAATATTCTTCCCATGAACATTAGCGGGGCAGCAAAGAGAATCAGAGACATTGCAGAAGAAAATGGATTAGAGATTGATCCTAATGCCAAGATTATGGACATATCAGTCGGTCTACAACAGCGTGTTGAGATCATCAAGACTCTCTACAGAGAGGCAGAAATTCTAATCCTAGATGAACCCACCTCAGTCTTGACACCTCAGGAAGTCGATGAGCTGTTTGTCACTCTTGAGAAATTCAGAGTACAGGGGAAGACGATCATTCTGATTACTCACAAGCTGCGTGAACCAATGGCCCTTTGCGACCGCATCACCGTACTGCGTGATGGTGAACTTGTTGGAACAGTAAACAAGGTCGATACATCTCCAGAAGAACTTGCTCAGATGATGGTCGGGAGACCGGTGGTCTTTAGGGTCGAGAAACCACCCAATATCCCTGGAGAAGAAGTCCTTCGTGTCGAGGACTTACAGGTCAATGATAATCGAGATTTGTTGGCTGTTAAGGGAATTTCATTATCTGTCAAGGCAGGAGAAGTCTTAGGTATCGCTGGCGTAGAAGGAAATGGTCAGACTGAGCTCGTCGAAGCAATAACTGGTCTTCGGAAAGCAATACATGGAAAGGTCTTTGTCAGCGGGAAGGAGATTACTGGATTAAGCCCCCGGAAGGTTAGAGAAGCTGGTGTGAGTCATATCCCTGAAGACCGCCACGCTCGGGGTCTCATTCTTCCTTTCACTGTGGTAGAGAACTTGGTGTTGGGAAGTCACTACTTCCCTCCGCACTCAACTGGATTCGGAGATTCATTGCTCGATCTAGATGAAAGCGAAATAGCTTCGGACAGACTTGTTAAGGAGTATTCAATCAAGATTAGAGATTTGAAAAGCAAGGCTATTACGCTATCAGGTGGGAATCAACAGAAAGTAGTAGTGGCTCGTGAACTATCGACATCTCCCAAATTAGTGGTGGCAGCACAGCCAACTCGAGGCCTAGATGTAGGTGCCACTGAATACATTCATAGAGTATTGATTCGAATGAGAAATGAGGGGGTCGCGGTCCTGCTGGTGTCTGCAGAGCTTGATGAGATCAGAATGTTGGCTGATAGAATCGGGGTGATTTATGAAGGCAAGCTTGTTGCACTGAAAGATCCTGATCAAACTGATGCGAGAGAACTTGGCTTGCTTATGGCAGGCCACGGCTCAGAAAATGCACAGGAGGCTGCTAACTGATGGCTACAATGAATGATGCTCCTCCTGAACAGGGCTCTGATATGCAGCAAGAGGCTGAATCTCGAGATAAAGTGGTGCTCTTTCTACTCAAAATAAAGGACAAAATAATGAGCAAGGATTTTCAGAAACAAGCCTTGTGGACAATTGGATCCATTATCTTGGCACTTCTAGTAAGCGGTGTCCTAATCGCATTGACTGGAAATGACCCCTTACTTGCATTCAGCTCACTTGCGCTTGGCGCTATTGGTCAACTCGACTTAGTGATGAGATACGCGACGCCACTGATACTCACAGGGCTTTCAGTTGCGCTAGCTTTCAGGTGTGGCTTGTTCAACATCGGTCCTGAGGGGCAACTATACATGGGCGGCATTGTCGCGGCAATATTCGGTTTCATGGTTTCTCTGCCAATCTTGGTCCATCCTATCGTATGCTTGGCAATGGGCGCGTTAGCAGGAGCCTGTTGGGGCTTTATACCTGGAATCCTAAAGGCCTATCGCGGAGCGCATGAGGTGGTCACCTCGATGATGCTCTCCTATACTGCAATACTCCTTACACAGTGGCTCGTCACCTATCCTCTAAAGGATCAGGGCCCCTATTCTTGGATATCACAGACCCCTCGACTCAATGACACTGCTATTCTTCCCCCTCTTCTTGGCAGCAACTATATGCACTTTGGACTCATCGTTGCTTTTCTTAGTGTCATAGTAGTTGACATTCTCATAAACAGAACCGTACTCGGATATGAGTTGCGTGCAGTCGGATACAATGAGAAGGCGGCGGAGTATTCAGGGATAAACCCGAAGAAGAATATCACCCTCGCAATGACTATCGCAGGTGCTTTGGCTGGACTAGCTGGAGCTGAGGAGATAATGGGCACCTATGAACGATTTACTGACAATTGGTCTGGAGGGCTTGGATGGGATGGAATTACCGTAGCAGTTCTTGGGAATAACAACCCCTGGGGTGTTCTTGTTGGTGCCATTTTCTTTGGAGCCCTTCGTGCAGGCGGTCAGACTATGCAGCTCAGGGCTGATGTTCCTGCTGAGATGGTGAGTGTCATTCAAGGCCTCATTGTGCTTTTTGTTGCAGCTCCACGCATAATTGATTGGCTCGTAAAACACAATGTAGGTTTCGCTCATTGGATTCAGAAAAAGCCTACAATAGCAGTTCCAGCTTATGCCTTGGTGGTCACTAACTTTCTTTCCATTCTCCTTGCATTTGGAGGAATGATTGGTGTCTATATGACTCAAGCTCTCATTCTTATGCTCGTAGCTTTCGCGTCACTAGGAGCATTCATTCTTACCCTATCACAAAGAGCGAGGGGTCCATTGACATCCCTGGTTACCTACATTCTGTGGATAGTAGTTGCAGGCATTGGGTTGATAATGGCAACTGAGTATTTGCTCGTACCTTTGATCATCGGTGTCATTGGTCTTTTCCTGTCGCTCTATAGCTTCTACACAATGAGGTCAATGGATTTTGAAGAGGGAGGTGATGCCTGATGCAGGGTATGGATGTAACACTCAATCTGATTGGGTGGCTGCTAATGGCAACTTTACAGAGCTCAACCCCTCTTGTTCTAACTGCTCTCGGCGGGATGTTTTCAGAACGGTCCGGGGTAGTAAATATTGGATTAGAAGGCATGATGCTAATAGGGGCCTTTAGCGCTGTCGCAGCAACATACTACACGGATAATCCATGGATGGGCATTCTTGTAGCTGCAATTTCAGGGGGTATGCTCGCTGGAGCGCACGCTATTGTCTGTGTCAAATTCAAGGGTAATCATATCGTAAGTGGTACGGGTGTGATTCTCTTCGGAGGAGGATTTACCACACTAATGCTCGATGTAGTATGGGGCCGTCGAGGTTATTCTGACCAAGTTACACAGCTTCCAAAAGTCAACTTGCAGCCGTATATTGGTGACATACCTATTATAGGAACGGCATTTGGCAATCTCTCACCTATTGTCTATTGGATGTTCATTATAACAGGCATTTGCCTATATGTCCTATACAAGACACCTTTTGGCCTTAGGCTTAGGGCGGCGGGAGAGGATCCAAGTGCTCTTGATGCAGCAGGTGTGAATGTGGAGTGGATTCGTGCTATTGGAGTTGTCCTTAGCGGATGTCTCGCAGGTCTTGGAGGTGCATATCTTTCAATAGGATTTGGCTCCGCCTTTGGGAAACTGATGACATCCGGTAGAGGATTTATCGCATTGGCCGCCTTGATTTTTGGTAATTGGACTCCGATAGGTTGCCTTTTGGCTGGCGTATTCTTTGGATTTCTAAATGGCCTGCAGTATGCTCTAGTGCTAGCACCAGGATTTGAATGGCTACAGCCATACAACAATTTCATTCAGATGATACCTTTCATCCTAGTAATTGTTGCACTATCTGGAATACGCAAGTCAATACCACCGAAGGGAATTGCGATACCTTATGAGAAAGAGTCGAAAGTATAGGGATGCCGCTGTTTTTATGGCGGCGTCAATCTATACCTCCACCTACAATCGGGATTACCTTTAAAACGAAACCATCCGGGCGATGAGTTACATTGAAGAGAATCCACAATCAGAATCCGCTGGTGATGTGCCTGCTGGGAGGACTGTTAATGATTGTTTCAGGAGCTAGCGGAGCAATTGGTACTCTTGCCGAACTAGGCCCGCATCTAGATGGTCTTTTTGGAGAGGGATTCGCAATCACCTTTGACATAATCATGGGAATCCTAGCTGGCTTAACCTTCATTGGTGGGATTGGTGTTATTATTGGAGGTTTAATCCTGACCACTCGCCGCTACCAGCTGGGCAGGGTCGTTGTTATTCTCTGTATAGTAATGGGTGTTTCAGGACTTGTGATGAGTCTGATACAGTTATTGATGGCTGGGACACTGATGATGGGGCTTCCAATACAGCTAGCTCAGTCTGCTGGCTGGATTGGTGCAATATTCTCATTGATTGCCCAAACAATTGCTGAGCAACCATCCATGGTCGTTTCAGAGTAATCAGTCATACATCTAAAATTGATATAGATGTTTCAAGCAACTTGGCCGCTTGAATACACTCACGCAAAATTCCTGACTTGTCTTGGTCCATCGGTGCGAAGCATGAGACAAACCAGACTCCATTTCCTGTTCCTACAATAAGGCCTATAGCGCCTTCAGGATTTATCGCAACAAACCCATTCTTTTCAGTCATGGCAGTGAGGAAAGAAACCTGTTTCACATTGAAATTGGCGGTGTCTCCATTCCATGCACTGAAGATTGCATGGAGATCGTTTGTATCCAATTGCATGTTCTCAGTTGCATAGGCAACTCTGCCCTCATAGGAGAACACTGCGGACCCAATGATTCCTTCATAGTTGGACATTGCAATGTCTATTGTCCTCTTGATGCGCATGACCATTCTGATGTCCCATTATGAACTCATTCTATTGCTAGAAATAGATATGTGGCGTATCTAATTGGATGTGAGCATTATAGCTTTTGCTAGAAGCAGAGTTCTTGCATGAAGCTCCTCGTTCGATACGTGAGATGTCAACCTGTTATCTTTGACAAACATACCATGCCTTAATGCAATTGCTTCAAGGTTATCAACACGCAATCTTGATGATGTTAGCCGATAGTTGAACCAATCTCCGTTTGTTCCTTTTATTCGACAATTGACATCTATGTGGCAGTTATCTTCAAGCAGTATTCTGAACCTCTTGCCTATGGACTGCTTAATTGTGACCTCAGGACCAAGAATTCCTCTAAAGACTCCCTCGGTAAATATTGCAGCAGGACTAGGGAGGAACGCCCAGCTCCAGAAGCTGTATACTAGAACCATGAGGCAGAGGGCCAGGAAGAAGCCTATGGTGTTGTAGGATGCTATTACTTCGAACCCCTGTATCCATCCATCGGGAAAAATCTCAGGCGGAGTCAGGTCGAAGATTCCTGGGGAATAGAAGAGATAGAAAGCAACAGTGCCCACTATAAGGAGTGCAGAGACTGCAATCTTCTCCCTCTCCTTGTAAAGCGCTCTTGCGTTCGTGAGCAGCTCGTCCATCACTCTTCCTCCAGGGCTTTCAGGTAGATGCTCTTCGCCTCTTTTCCGTAAGCTCGACATATGTCAACAAGCACTCCCAAGAGGGGGTGTTCATTGTTGATTCTGATTGAGTACAGCTTCGGTGTGAGTTGGTCAATCAAGATCATTTTCTCATCCTGAAGGTGTGCCAGCACACCCCTGTAGAGGCTTCTTGATTTCCCACTGTACCCTATCAGACGACTGAGTTGAACACCACTAACGCTTCGGGGGTATATATGTCCCAGCGCCAGGAGAATTGCTCTCTTGGTGTCGTTAAGTGACGACATGAGCTGGAGCAGTTCATATACGGTGCGACGTGTGTCCTCCTCTGCCATTGTAATCATGTCTTCCTTGGCACATCTAGTTGCTTGTGTCGCCCTTTACACAACATTTCTAGCGACTCTAGGCTATCGCAAAGGCGCAATTCCTCAATATATCTTTCTTTCCCAATTTCGAATGGATGCACCCTACAGAAGTTAATAAGAAAGCACACGAGTAAGGGTCTAGAACCTTGTATTCGTTGGAGGTTTATTCAGATTATGGCTTTCGGAAGCAAATACTTCGGTTGGTTGTCAGCCATGGCGATTGTTCTCGCGGGGGGCTGGTTCCTCTTGCCAGCCGGGTATAATACCTTGATTGAGTGGATGGCTCCGCAATTGGGCAACTATGTGAGGCCAACACTGGTCATGGTCAATATTCTACTGGTCAACCCACTAACCAACATCATAATGGTGGTAATCTGGTTGGCGGCCGGATTCGTGGGAGGAGTTTTAGCTGGCACCAAAAAAGGAGCTTTCGTGGTTGGTTTTATGACTTGGCTATTCTGTATAGGACTCGCTGGCTTCTGCGTAGTCCAGATGTTCATGTCTGGCCTTGACTTGGGCTCAATTCCCCCAATCCCACCTGGAAGCTCAATTGTTGACGTTCTAGGCATTCCACTAATTCAAGATGTGATTGGTGGTATTCTCCCGATGATCTCAGGCATGGCTGGTGGAGGCTTAGATATCTTCTCCATGGTTCTTCCACTTGTAATGTGGGTTGTTGTGCCAATTGTTGTGGTGATTGTAGCTGGAATTGTTGGCGCGATGGTTCGCCCTAAGGAGTGATGATAGATGAAGCACGCATACAGACACGCGTTTATTCTTGGGTTAATGGGGTTCCTATTGGTATCTCCAGCCGTGGCGGCCACTGTCTTCAAAGATGGCTACAGCCCGGCACAAGACATCAACATTGATGACCTTTTATCTAACATTATAGAGAATGGTGCAGAACTTGTCTTTGCAAACATCGACGAGGAAGGCGCGCCACAGGTAATCTATGGGCAGCTTGGAATACCGTCCGAGGATCTCGGTCTAACGACCGGTGGTGTCCTCTCTGAGATGTATACTGGATGTGTTGCCATGGTCCTTGTAGCCACCTACGGTGAGATGCTTCAGTACATCTTTGATCTAATTGGATTCATGGGTGCAAACGAGTCTGATGGAGGGTTCTTCCCACTTCAGGCTGACATGTTCAACATGGACTCAATAATGGATCTCATCGGAGATGAACTCAATATGCTGATCAATGTCTTTGTTGATGTTGATGCGACAACATCTCAGACGAGAATGAATATGATAACGAACCACCTGAGTGTCCAGTTTGGATTCGGATTCTCAGAGCTTTTCTCCTTGCGAATCGATGAGAGTTTCTTCCCTCCCGATGCAGGGATTCAGCTTCCATTCCAGTCACTCGATGTCTACATCGAACAGATGACGATTTCTGACCAAGAGGTCATTGACGCGATATTCAATGTTATGAACACTGGGGGCTTTGCAGATTCCATAGATCAGACAAAATTCGAAAATGCTCCAGCGGCTGCAGCAGGTCTGATTGCAGTCCCTGATATGGACGCATTACTCAATCTGATAGGTGGATTCTCTGGTTCTCCGCCAGCTGGCTTTGTTGTTTCAGACTTCTTTGCCTCGCAGTTCGACATCGGCAATCTCACATTGGAAGGGCCTCTGGCTGTTGCTGCAGTTGGATATCTTGGAGATCAGCTGCTTTCAACTTCGAGTACTGAGTTGGATATCTTTGGTGACCTGCTAGGTGCTACAACTGATATTGAACCTTTAAGTCAAGGAATGTCGGCTGTTATTGCCAGATTCCCATTCAACATCAATGTTACAGGATATACCCCTGAGAACCAGGCCCAGAATCAGACTTTCTTTGACGAGGAAGCTAATCTAATCTTCTGGAATGCGACTGCACTAGGGACTCAGCCCGACTACAGTGTGACTTTCAATGCAACGAACTTGCCACCTATGATAACATTGGAACGCACATTCACACCGGAGAGTTGCGCAGTGGGAGAATCGACTCAAGTGACGGTGACCGTGACCAACGACGGTGATGATCCTATCGCCAACGTATCACTTGATGATACAACGTTCAGTGTTATCTACCCAGATGTTGCAATCAGTGGTTCCACTACTGGATACATTGCTTCACTGCCAGCTGGGCAAGACCTGAGCATCACCTACACAGTGACTTTCACTAATGAGGGTCGCTACACATTCCCCGGGGCAGTAGCCACCTACACCTACAATACAAACATCTTCAGCAAAGACACCAGCAAGCAGGGCTTTACTGTCAATGCAGATATAGTGGGTCTACTCCAGCAGGGGATAGCAGATGGCTGGCCATTTACTGGAATGGTTCTTGGTTTGGTTGGCATAACTGGAATCTATTCTGTCCTAGGATTGATTCGAGGCGGCGGTAGCGAGTTTTATCAGACTTAGAGAATCAATTCGGCTCTCGGCGATTGTCGAGAGTCGTTTCCCTTCTTTTTCTGTCGTGCATCATGTTTATCAGAAGTGAGTCAGAAAAAGGCATCTTGTGAGTCGATATGCCACTTCGTGACGAACTCAATGGCTTCCTAAGACTTCCAAGATCGTTCTTTGGCATAAGAGAGCCTGAAACTGGGGTTCCTGATGTCGGAGTATTGGGGGTGCCATATGACCTGACATCCAGCCATATGCCCGGATGTCGATTTGGTCCTGATGCCATTAGAGCGGCGACAGACTCTGAGAGGTCCCACAGCTTTCCGCTTAGCATCGGTAAAGGCGCTATCACCGGGGATGAACCGCTGTCAAAGATCATCACCTTGGAAGATATTGGAGACCTTGAGGTAGTGGGACGGCTCCCTGAAGCAGCCCAAGTCGATATCTCAGAAGCCGCCGCAAAGCTTGCCACATTGGGTTCTAATTACCTGTTTTTGGGGGGCGATCACTTCATCACTTATCCTCTCCTAAAGGGAATCAAACGCGCCAGTCCTGGGCGGTATGGGATTGTCTATTTCGATTCTCATGCTGATTTCTACGAGGATTATGGTGGATACTCATTATCTCACGCGACGACTCTAAGGCGGCTTGTTGAGGAGAAAGTGGTCGAGATTGAAGATGTGGTTGCTTATGACCTTCGCTCAGCTCTTCCCGAGCAGAGGAAGGCCATTCTCGGAGAGGATACTCTGATTCATACCTTCGAGTCATTTCAGGAATCGCTTGATGCAGTATCCGAGCGTGTTGATTCGTTGTACGTTTCCATTGACCTTGATGTTCTTAGACCTAGTGTCGAGTCTAGCGTCAGCCATCCAGAATCTGGAGGTCCTGATGTTGAAACGCTGGTCGCATTCATCAGATCATGTTTTGCGACCGGAAAGGTTCGATATGTTGATGTGGTGGAACTGAATCCCTTGACTGACAAGTCTGGCATGGGAGCTATTGCCGCACGGGATATTGTGAAAGAGGTCCTTACTGGATTCGCTTCAATGGCGTGATTTTATTCAGAATTGTATTTCCTTTTGAACACATTGAGTCCTGAGTTTCCAGTTCGCCTCAATATCATATGGGCTAGCAAAGCTTTGGTGTTAAGATGATCGGCGCTTCAAAATTATATAATATGCGCCCATGAAGATAACCAATGGAACTCCAACTAGAGCTATGGTAGCAATTAACTGATTTAGTCCTGGATAGGTGGTGGGTGGAGGTTGGTCGGTTGGATGGAACTTCAATATAAAGCAATCTTCATCTCCTCCAAAGGTGTCGTTGTAGCAATTTGCAGTGGGGAAGTTTCTGGATTCGGTGGTTCCTGCCACGTAGACATATGCATCTGTATCGATAGCAATGGATATTCCCCAATCTGAACCAGATCCCCCGATGAAGGTTGAGTAGAGCAATGTCAGACCATTGGCTGAGATCTTTGATACAAAACAGTCACGGTCTCCCCCGTGAGTGCTGCTGTATGCATTGACAGTAGGAAAGTCAGGGGACTCAGTGCCTCCTGTCACGTAGGCGTTGCCGGATGCATCCACTGCAATAGAATATACAAAATCAAATTCCTCTCCACCGATGAAGGTTGAGTAGAGTAGAGTCAAACCACTAGCAGAGAGTTTGAGCACAAAACAGTCACCACCTTCGTTAATGCTGTCATATGCGTTGACAGTCGGAAAATCATAAGAACTAGTAAATCCCGTCACGTAGGCATTGCCAGATTCATCCACTGCAATGGAAGCTCCCCGATCCATTGTTGAGCCTCCAACGAAGGTTGAGTAGAGCAATATTGATTCATCAGCAGAGAGCTTGAAGATAAAGCAGTCACCAGGACGGTCGAGTCTCGTCGAATGGTAGAAAGTGCTGTCGTATGCATTGACTGTGGGGAAGTCCGCTGACTCGGTATATCCTGTTACATAGATTTTGCAAGATGTATCCAATGTTATTGAACTTCCTGCATCATGACCAGATCCTCCGATTAAGGTTGAGTAAACCAATGTTGAGCCATCATTGGAGAGCTCGAAGACAAAACAGTCGCTTGTTCCATTGAAAGTGCTGTCATACGCATCTACTGTTGGGAAATCTTTTGACTCAGTATATCCTGTGACATAGGCATTGCCAGATGTATCCACTGCTATTGATTCTCCAGAATCTAAGCCAGCGCCCCCAATGAAGGTTGAATAGAGTAGAATCGAACCATTGGCTGAGAGCTTTAAGGCAAAACAGTCGGGATTTCCTCCGTGGGCGCCGTTGTATGCATTGACTGTAGGAAAGTCAGTTGAATTGGTTATTCCAGTGACATAAGCATTGCCATATTCATCTACTACAATGGACCTTGCAAATTCATAATCCTGTCCACCAATGAAGGTTGAAAAGAGCAAGTCCGAACCATCTGCTGATAGCTTCTGTACGAAACAATCAGAATATCCACCACCGTAGGTGCTGTTTAATGCATTCACTGTGGGGAAATCCGGAGAAGAAGTACTTCCAGCTACGTAGGTGTTGCCAAAGCTATCCAAGGCCATAGTTTCAACACGGTCATCTCCGGATCCACCAAGGAAGGTGGAATAATTTAGGGGATCACCAATGAGTTCCTCAACTTTACTGTTGATACTGGCTTCAGAGATTGACCGGGACGATTCAGAGCCTTGGTTAGCTGATGAGAAAAGTAATGTTGACTGAGTAATGCCAACTGAAAAAGCCAGCAAAATCCAAATCAGAATGATACCTCTGACCCTCATGTTGGAAACCCACTTAATCATAAGCGAAGGGTAGCCCTTGCTTATAGATTCTGTTACGAAAGTAATTTGTTTAAATGCTCGGCAAAGCGACTACTTGGGAAAGACTTAAATTAGTAGCAATTGCACATAATTTCGGCAGAGATGACAATCGTTGAAGAGAGAATAGAGCAAGTGAGCTCACGAGCAGAAGCGACACTCAGGGAATTTGGGTTTGGTGCACACGAGTCCTCGGTGATACTCGCACTCAACCAGCTCGAGAGCGCGACTGTGGCTGATCTTTCGACGGCAACCGGAATTCATCATGCAAATCTGTATTCTGTTCTTGATGGATTGGTATCAAGGGGGCTAGTCATTGAGCATGAAGGCAGGCCCCGCAAATTCGAATTTACTCCACTGTCAAATGTTCGAGACCTTCTATCCACAAAACTGGATCAGCTCATCTTGGACATGGAGAGGATACAGCAAGAGCGAGAAACTAAACAGCACCTACCTACGTTGATTTATACAATTCGAGGTAGGTCAGTGGTTGAATCCAAAATACAAGGAATGGTTTCAAGAGCCACAGAGCG
>JBHLQS010000041.1:2087-18420 GCA_048883405.1 Candidatus Thorarchaeota archaeon | reverse complement strand
TCAGTATAGGGTTCTTTGGACTATGGCGAAAGAGCGGGAACGTCATTCCGCTGGTCAGTGCTATATGCATCATCGTGTTCACTATCACCCGTCCCCTACTGTGGTTCTTGTGGTTGCATTTGCTGCCTGGTTGGTTGAACCCCGCAGATTTTACTACCATCGCGTGGATATTCTCAGTCGTGGGCTGGATCACTGCAGGAATTTCTGCATGGTTGCTTCACGACGAATTCAGTCCGTTTTCCATAGTTGCAGCCTTGGTGTTCTTAGCTTGTGGCGCTGTGAACCTTTTGACCCTTTTTAGTGACTTGTGGTATTGGTTCTTCACAGCGACTAGCATAGTCGCAGGCATATACTTCCTTGATGCAGCAAGAACCAAGACCTAACTTCGGTGTGATTGTGGCCGGGTTATGAAATGATTCTTGTGGGCTCTGTGATTGCGTTGGTGAAATTCCGAAGGATGGAGATATAGAGAATCAAATGACACCATGAAATAGGAGAGCTTGGCTCAGTAGCTAGTACATACCCCTATGACCGAAGCGGCGATTTGCCGGCGTAATATAAGTCACTATCTACAGACCAGCCCTCGGCAAATTGAAATCACAATAAGAATAGTAGTTAGTGGTGAATGTCGTGGTTAAAGGAGATACAGCTGACTCAAGTCAAGCACCGACTGATGAGGCAATGACCAAGTTCCTTGGTAAGCAAGGTGGTAGAATGTGGAAGGCAATTACCCAATACCTAAGCAACAACTACGAGTTCCAAGCTGTGAGAGAGAAGAACGAGTTGGAATCCACTATCCGCTACCGCAAGAGCGGCAAGACTCTAATCACCTTCTATCCCAAGAAGGATGAACTCACAGTACTCATAATCTTTGGAAAGAAAGAGGTCGAGAAATTCGAAAACTCAAAGGATGAGTTCAGCCCGGAGATTGTTGAACTCTTCGAGAACACAAAACAGTATCATGATGGAAGATGGTTGCACATTAAGATACCACCCTTCAAGGACTTCGAAGACATCAGGAAGTTGTTACAGATAAAGAGAAGACCAAAAAAGAAAGATGACGAATGAATGGAGGAGAAGCTGATCCCTGATGAGCAGGCTCCATATCATCTCATCACATACGATTTGGTTTCATAGTCTGAATTTATCGGGATGCAATTCCCATTTGATGTCGTCATCCTGCTAATTCAGAGGAGATAGTTGCAAGCGTTTCCATCTGTTCAGATGAAAGGGAAACGCGCATGGCCCCAGCATTCTGCTCTGCTTGGTAAGTTTTACTGGCTCCAGGAATGGCTACAACCTTCTCTCCATGATAGTTTATTGCCCAGCTCAGGGCTACTTGAGCTGCTGTGGCTTCATGCTCTCGAGCAATTGCCTCAAGCTCATCAATCAGGGGCTGACTCTTTTTGATCTTCCCCCGAAGCCTAGAACGTCGAAACCGAGGCATGCTGTCAAAGAGCTCCGGATTGCTGTGTAGTTTCCCTGTGAGGACTCCCATGCCAAGGGGAGTGTATGCGGTAATTGTTACATCCAAGTCTTTAGCTGCCTCGAGCACGCCATTATATTCGATGTTTCTATGTAGCAGACTGAACTGCATCTGATTGGTAGCAAGATGGAGCCCTCTTTCAGCCAGAGATTCGTGAGCAGAGACCATCCTCTCCTTCGAGAAGTTGCTTACTCCTACTGCGCGAATCAGTCCTGTGTCAACAAGATCAGCCATGGCATCCATCTGCGCTTTGATTGATGACCTAGAGTATGGCTGATGAACTAGATACAGGTCAATTGGATACGGCTCGAGTCGCTTGGTGCTTTTCTCAGCCGCCTTTTTGATGCTACCAGCACTCTTCAGCACTGGCATCCATTTGGTCGTGATAACTACATCCCCAGGAGATTTTCCCGCGGATGCAAGACCATGAGCCACAGCCCTCTCCGAAGCTCCTCCGCCATAGATCTCAGCAGTATCAATCCAATTAATCCCATTCTGGAGGGCGACCTGAACAATCTCATCCATGCAGTCAGGAGCAATAGGAGCGAGGAAGAATCTGAAAAAGCCACGACCTCCTGCGAATTGCATAGATCCCAATCCAATTGGAAACACTTCAAGGTCTGTCTTTCCGAGCCTACGTTTCTCAATTTTCATTTTCAACGAAGCCCCTTTCTCAATGATGTCTTTTAGTAGCTTGGATGTGGCCATGTCACTATAGAACCGGAAATCTAATAGTACCCATTGATTCCCTCCTGTGTAGCCCGAAGAACAGGCAGATACGCTTTCAGGTTGGATAGCGCCATGTCTAGCAAAGAGAAGGTCATTTTGCATCGTCGGCTACTATTCCTTCTCTTTCTAATCATTCTCCTCCAGCCTGCATCTCCAGCTGTGGCTGAAGCACAGCAGTCCCCAACATTTCATGTGGCAAACATCATGCGTGGAGAAGTTGAAGTCACAAAGGCCCAATCAGCTTTCGAGGGCTACAACGCGTTTGTACTGAGAGAACGAGACATAGAGAATCGCCAGAATAACCAGACCTTGATTATCTGTGACATGGATGGAAATGTGCACTATGAACGTATTCTTACCAACGACGGACTCTATGAACTGGCTGACCTGTCTATGGAGTTCGTGAGCCCGACTACCATTTTGGTTGGATACCCCTTCAACGTGGCCCTGGTAAACCTCTATACAGGTTCAACGAGATACCTCAATTGTTATGGGCATCATGAATATGAGTACAATCCGAACAACGATACTGTATTCACCTTCAAATACAACCAGAAAGTGATTGATAACGAAACGTATCTCTTTGACCTAGTAAATGAGTATGACCTCAATGGTGATCTAGTCTGGTCGCTAGATGTTAGTGAGTTCATAACACCTGCCATGTGGTGTCCCTACGAAGACAGGTTTGGCGGCAATCCAGACATCACCCATTCCAATACCCTGTTCTACGATGCAGACGAGGATATGATCTACTATAATCCAAGGAATGTGAATACATTCTACAAGATTGATCATAAGACTGGAGAAGTCATCTGGGGCGTGGGTGAATATGGTGATTTCACAATGTACGACATATTCGGGGTCAAAGTTGACTACTTATTCTTTCATCCACATGCACTGGAGAGGGTAGATGACAATACATTCATACTCTTCGATAATGATCATCATGATTTGAATTTCGAAGGAAACCATAAGTCACGAATGGTTGAAATCACTATTGATGAAGACACAATGGAAGCACATACAACATGGGTGTGGAGGGCGACCGACAAATATTGGTCATTCCTATGGGGAGATGCTGACAGACTGCCTAATGGCAATCGACTAGGAGTGTTTGGCGCATCATCGCATCCAGGTGATGAAAACGGCGCACATCTAGTTGAGGTCACTGAAGATGGAGATATTGCCTGGCAGTTCACATTTAGGACAAATGAGTTGTATAGATATGGAGTATACAGAATAGAACGCTTTCATTATGCCCCAATCCTGCTAAGTCCAACACAGGTTCATTTTGAACCGGAAGAAGAAGTTGTTCTTGAATGGCAGGCGTTCTACAACTATAGACCTAAGAAGACTGTAATAGGGAACTTCACTTTTAGAAATGGCACCACACAACTAGACTCAGGCACCTTCCTCTATGACAGATACTGGAGACCCTCTCCATTAAGCTTCAATCTTGGAACCCTTGAGCCTGGTGAATACGAGTTTACATTGGAGATTGAGAATGATATCGGGCAGAAGACTAATGACACAGTTATTGTCGATGTGTCTGTTTCGGAAAGCCCCTTTCCGCTCCTGATAATAGGCGCATCAATACTTGTAATTGGTATAATCGCTGTTATCGTTGTCTTAATGAAACGACATTGATAGATTCAAAACCCATTGAACTAAGACTCAACTCTCTCAGTCACAATCGCATAGGAGTCCTCTGGAATCTCTCCACCCGTCGCCACTAGGCTTATTTCCAGCTCGATGAAACAAGGTAGTGATAGAAGTGAGAATTAAGGCAGTCCTTCGCGATAGTAAGATTCTCAAGATGGAGCCTGCATCTAAAGCCAGAATCATCGCGACAGCTCAGAAGAATCTTGACCGAATCGTTACCCTAAACAGCTTGTTGAAGGTGATGGGACTAACGCCGAATAATCGAATAGAATTGCTTCAAGCTCTTGAGGATTCAAAATTGCACATCTGGCTCTTTCAGGATCCACAACAAGATCTCATTTACATGAGTGAGAGTGAAACCATACCAGACTATGGTTTCCGTGGCTACAAGTGGCAATAGCTAGGCGAGGAGTGTGTTTCTCCGATCGGTTCCTTCTTTGATAGCAGCTGCCAGTTGCGCACTAAGGGATAGCGGAAGGTTCAGACCTCGGGCATCGATGACTCCATATAGATGTTCTAATTCACCGACAATTCGCAAATACTCTTCTTGCATATCTGAAGCAATGGGTTCTGCTAGACCCGAAAGCGGACCAATATTCTTCTCAATTCTCATAATTACATCAAATTGCTCAATGAGGTTCACTACCAGTTTTTCCAATGTTTCATTGTCTGTGGAATCGCTGACGTATCCTCCACAGATTTCATCCTCTAGAACTGCAAGCAAATATCTCAATCCATCATATGCTTCGAGGGAGCCTGGGTATCTATCAACATGATTTCGAGCGACATCAAGAGCTTCGAGGTGTCTGCCTTCTCCAATCAGCAATCGGCACAGGTCATCAAGTGCGCAATGACTGTCAGGACGCCTTTCCAGAAGACCACGATACAGAGTTTCAGCCTCTTCAGTTCTAAGTGATTGATCTAGCAACCGTCCTAATGCGCATGAAGCATCCTCGTGATTGGGATTCTTTGCAAGGACGGCTTTCAAAGTTGTTTCAGCATGTTGTTCCTTATGAAGGCGTGACTGTATCTTTCCCAGTATTGTAAGGAGATCTGCATGATCAGGGAATTTGGATAATGCATCCAAGACCAAAACTTCAGCATCCTCATCACATTCCTCATCACAAAGACGAGTGGCCTCTTCCAATGTTGCTCTTATTTCAGACTCCATTAATCAAATGCACCTTGCCTGCAGAATATGAAAGCCTCCTTATCAATTCGAGCAGATGGAACAAGTTTGTTGTTCAATTATGCAGCATAGGCCTCTCATTTCTTTCTAAGAATAATGACTACAACGATTAGTAGACCGGCGCTTATCACAACACTTACTGCCATTATTGTAAATTCATCAGGAGGGATGAATTGCGAACCGGGAGAAGTTGATGGAAGAGTGGTTGTGTTTGTATAAGATATGGTGGCTTCTGTATTTGCTGTGCTACTTGTTTCTGTGGTTATCTGAGTGGTGTCAGCAGTAGTCACTGATTCTTCCAACACTGTGACAAACACCGTATCACTTGCGCTGTTACCCGATAAATCCCAGACAGTTAGTGTATAGTTATAGACTCCAGGCAGAAGACCATTCACAGAAACCGAGATTTCAGAACCATCCCATGGTCCTGAATCAAACAACACCCCATCCTTGAGAACCTCATATAATGCAGGAAAATCATCAGAGGGCGACCAAAGAATCGCGTATCCGCTTTCTCCTGCAGTGTACTCAATATCTGAGGGATGATCCAAGTATGGAAGAATGTCCTCATGAAGAATTCTAGGGAAGTGGTCAATACTCCCCGCGGCTCCAGGTACACTATATGTCCCGTTTCCAAGATAGTCTGACCACGAATTCCCAGTGCCCATTCCATCATCCCATTGATTTCCAATGCCATTGTCCAAAGCATTGTCGCCTATATTGCGATCCAGGATATTATCAAATAGGAGGCAATCTTGAGTATCCGCATCAAGGGAGATTCCATAATCACGGAAACTGACAACCTCGTTTCCTACTAATCTACAGGAAGCAGTACCCTGCAGGAATATTCCTGAATAGCCGCCCAAGAGATAGTTGTTGGTTATGTTGCAGAAGCTAGCTGACATGCTCATGATGCCATAGTGTGAAGGATAGAGGGTATTCCCAGTTATTGTGCAGTTATCCACCATGTCGATGTATATGTCTTGATAGTTCCTCTGAAACTCATTATTCCTGATGGTGCAGTTGCTCAGCGTTTGTAGGTATATTCCATCTGAAGCGTATTCAGCATGATTGCCTACTACTAGGCAATGGTCAGCTCTATAGAGCACAAATCCCCAGTTCATCGACCGCATGACTGCGTTTCCTCTCAGAACACAACTCTCAGAGCGCTCTATTCGTATTAGAGCCCCCCAGACAGACTCCGCGTAATTGTCTGTAAACTCACAGTTCTTTGAAAATGCAACAGATATGCCGACGAAAGAATTGTTGAAATCTCCATCAGCAACTGCGATGCCTGAGCAATTCGCTAGGATTACTGCACCGTATGAGCTAGCGTCTATGTATGCATCAACAGTTCCATTGAGAAAAGCTACGGGCTTGCCTCGTACTATATTGTCTTCAAACGCATTTGTTATCCAGTGGACGATTTCACTACCTCTTATTTCAAATCCGGTGGAAATTACATTATCTTTGACAGTGATGTGTTGACTATTGTCGATGGAGAATCCGTATTCGCAATCAATGGAGTTGTCCTCGAAGATTGTATTGACCATGTTCATTGATTTAATGCCAGATTGTGAGTCTTGGATCGT
Organism: Candidatus Thorarchaeota archaeon; assembly: GCA_048883405.1. Classification (GTDB taxonomy): domain Archaea; phylum Asgardarchaeota; class Thorarchaeia; order Thorarchaeales; family Thorarchaeaceae; genus SMTZ1-83. The sequence continues at coordinate 11,762 of JBHLQS010000041.1, read as the reverse complement.
ATTATTGTAAACTGCGCCGCCTTCCCCACCCCCGACATAAACACCGACTCCTCTATTGTTCGTAAAAACATTCGATGAGATATTTGCATCTTCACAGTAATGAGCTTGGACTCCTGCATAGCATTCAGACGCCTCGTTTCTCGTGATGTTTCCGAAATCACCATAGTTCACTTCCATTGCATAGATCCCATTCATGATTGAATTATCATCAATTACGTAGTCAATCGAATACCAAACTTCAACCCCTCTGTATTTGCCATCAATCGAGCAGTTTCTGATGGTGCCATTAGATGTCCCGTCCAAATAGATGCCTACATCCTCCATTGATGTATTTGATTGAATAATGCAATCTTGAACGACAAAGTGAGATGATGTCCCAGATATACTGATTGAAGTCCCCCCATCAGTGATGCTAAGTCCTTCGATACGATATGGATTAGTCACACTACCGTTTCCTGGCCAGCCTTGAGTCTCAAAATCAAGGTCTGAGGTTATCACCACTGGATTATCGGTGGAATATTCACTTGTCAAAAATCTCCGTGAAAATTGATCGGATTCATTGCTGAGCATACAATCAGTGGTAATCCCGCTTAGAGTAAGAATGAACGTGAAAACACACGCCGCGACGAAGCCAGCCTTCTTCACATAACACACCCCACTTATGTAATGCCGGTAGTACCACCGAAATATCCCGGAAGTTGATGGCCGTATTTTAACATTATGCGAAACCAAATCGCAGGTCCGGGCAATACTTGCAGACGTCTTTTTATACGAATCTACAATTGCGAAAATGGGTAGTGACAATGCTACAGGTCTACAACACTCTAAAACGTGCTAAAGAGGAATTCAAACCACTTGATGGAAATAACGTACGTATGTATGTCTGTGGTCCGACAGTGTATGATTATCCTCACATAGGCAACGCCAGGTCATTTGCAGTGTTTGACACAATCCGTCGCTACCTTGAGTATCGTGGATATCGTGTCTATTATGCCACCAATTTCACTGATGTAGACGACAAGATGATCGACCGCGCAAATGAGGAGGGAATCTCAGTTCAGGAGTTGGCTAGCAGGTTCATTGCTGAGTATTTGCTGATTGCAGACCAGTTGAATCTCAAACCAGCAACGGTCAATCCTCGTGCGACTGAACATATCGACGACATCATTGAGATGGTCGACCTCATTGTGAAGAACGGAAAGGGATACGTTGTTGATGGGGACGTCTACTTCGATGTAAGTGAACTGGAGAAATATGGCGTGCTTTCAAAGATCTCTACCGATGACTCCTCGGCAGGTGCTAGAGTTGAGGTGGATGACAAGAAGACGGATCCACGAGACTTCGCACTATGGAAAGCAGAGAAGCCGGGCGAGCCCTCTTGGGACAGTCCTTGGGGGAAAGGACGCCCGGGCTGGCATGCTGAATGTTCGGTCATGGGAAGGCATTACTTAGGGCTCCCGTTTGATATACATGGCGGCGGTATGGATCTTATCTTCCCGCATCATGAAAACGAGATTGCTCAGTCCGCTGCGGCATATGGGGTAGAAACCCCTGTCAAGTATTGGCTACACAATGGTTTCCTGACCATCAACACCGAGAAGATGTCCAAGTCTGAAGGCAATTTCTTCACAGCGAGAGAAGTCCTGGACAACTACGATCACCAGGCAGTTCGTTTCTACCTGGTCTCAGGCCAGTACAGACAACCGTTGGACTATAATGATACTGCTCTGAAACAGGCCATCCAGTCTCTAGAGCGTATCAAGAATGCTGCAGACAACCTTCGCGGTCGTATTCTCATCCTTGAGCGCTCTGGTAGCCGTGAAGCAGAGGCCGACAAGAAGTTGGCTGAAGCAGCCAAGAAGGCACGAGCCAGCTTTGAGAAGGAGATGGATGACGACTTCAATACACCTGGTGCGCTTGCTGAAGTATTCACCTTCGTGAGAGAGATCAACACTCACATTCCAAATGTCGGGGGAGCGGCAGTCCTCAGAGAAGCACTAGCTGTTCTTACTGAGCTGGTTGGAATCCTTGGTGTAGACCTAGGTGCTATCGGAGCTGCGACTGATTCAGGAGCATCCGCTGAAGCCCTGAAAGGCACCGTTGAGCTACTCCTAGAGATCAGGGAGAATGCCAGAAAATCAAAGGACTATGCCACGTCTGACAGAATCCGCGACCGACTAGCCGAACTGGGAATCACAGTGGCAGATACAAAGGACGGCCCCACATGGAAGATGGACTAGCCAGGTCCAACCATGTCAAAAATCATTTTCACTGCCGAGGGTCTCAAATGACCTTCGGCACAAACCTTTGCGTAGGAACAAATGGTTATCTCAATTCTGAATATTCACTGACTGGAGATTAAGCAATGTCGGGTAGATTCTCAATGGTTAGGAGATCCCTCAATCCACTAACCAGCAGACTTAGGATTCTATCGACAATTTTAATGCTCTATATTCTGTGGATGTATACCGCCTCGCGATTCATGAGTGGAGATTGGGTGTCAGGAGTCTGGTGGTCAGGCGGACCACCCGGCGCTCTGTTTCCCATACCAATGTATCCTGGCCCCTTGGAAATCATAGTGATGGCGAATCTTGTAGACAGCATCCTATACTTAACGCTGTTTCAGAGTGGCCTGTGGATTCCAATTGAAATTCTTCTTGCTCTGCATGCATTTTCCCCGTACGGGTTTCACAAAACTAGCGGTTCTTGACCTCAATCAGAAGCCCAGGATCATCAAGGACGTATACTTTTGGATTCGGGATGGCCGGGTTCTCCCTCACAAATTGCTCGATAATTTCACGAAGCACCCGCTGAGCATCCTGAGGGCTATCTGGATTCCTTGCGTCCATTCTATAGACTTCCGCTAGCTCCTTTGGATCAAGCTGTGTGACTAATTTGATATTGTGTTCAGCAACATCAAGAAGTATGCGGAATAGATCGGGAGGCTTCTGGTTGCCAATCTTGAATGTCTGTTCTGAACCATAGTTCTCAATTACATATTTTAGAGCATCTCTTACCATCATGCCTTTTACCGCATGCATGGCTTCCTCATACCCAGCACTTCCAATACCTTCCTGGCAAGGAGCAAGTAAGACTATCCATCCCTTCATGTCATGACGGACTGCATTCCAGGCGGCATGAATCCCCTTGCCAGCCTGATACAGGTTTAGTCCGAGCTCTCCAACTGACACAAATACTATGTCACCCGGATCATCGGTTTCAACGACTCGTAGTTTTCGAAGTGGCTCTGATGCAGCTCTGTGGCATTCGATGAGGTCCCCAGCTTGAACATAGACAATTTCGCCATGATGCACGATTGTGTCAATGCAAAACATTGGAAGCTTTTGCTTGACACTTGTTGCGATCTCAATCATCTCCTGGATCACTGGGTTTCCTTTTGTATTGCCTAGTCTGCACCCAGGCACAAACCCACGCTCGACATCAAACATACGTGGATGATTGACTCGAATAGTCTCCCGGCCTGCCACTCCTGGGCAGAACAACTTGACCGTTCCCGCCTGTCCAGCAAAGTAATGATATTCCGAATCGCTTAGTGGAATCAGCAATGAAGCACCCAGTACTTGTTCATCTATGAGAATTGGCGCCCCTTTCTTAGTACTTCCAAGATTGCGGTTTCCCGAATCGCAGTCGTGTATGAGCACATTGTCCTTCCACTCACTATAGAGTGCAGTTCCTAGGATTCGATTCTCAATTGCCTCTGGAGTGGGCTTCGTGTGTGATCCACTGGCAATTATGATTCGGATATCTTCCTTTCTCACACCAAGAGTGAAGAGTCGTTTCGTCAGTATCGGCAGTAGAATGCGAGTATGTATGTTTGGACGCGTATTGTCGTCCACAATGAACATCATAATCTTGCCTTCAGAGTAGACCTCATTGACTAGACTATTGAAGGGCTTGGAACCAATCGGATTGGCCAACACATCCTCAATCTTCTTCTCGAAGTCCGAGAAGTCAGGCTTGTATTCCTCAATCTGCAGCACAGTTACATCGCTGAGTGTCTTTGGGATGAACTCATCGATAACCGTGGTGCCGTATTTCAATGGAGTCTTGTAGAAGGACATAGGATTCTCCACTTCGGATTATAATACTCAATATGTAATAGTTGCGGTAGATAGCATTTGCTTTGAGAGCCCATTTGACAATGCTTATATCGGGCAATTGAGTCAAAGAAATGTTAGATGCATCTAACTTTTTATGGGTGTTATGTGTGCCAGAAGAAATTGCTCCAGTTATAGACGGATATGAAGCGAAGAGGCTTGCTTCAGTCAGTCCAGGTACTAGATGCGTGCTTCTTGGCATAGAAGGAATAAGACGCAGTCGACATGTCCCACAGAGAAGAGGACGCCGCCATAGGATGCATTTTCGTGACATATTGAGTACAACCGATGATTGCAGATTCAGGCACTCAAGAAAGGAGAGGGGCCGGAGCATAATGCGGAGACTGTTAGATCTTGGCATAACACGAGGCTGCGCCTTCACGGTGGTGCAAGGTGGTGGGCAGGGCCCGGTATTAATCGAAGTCAGAGGAACACGCATAGCACTCGGACATCACATGGCTTGTAGGATACTCGTCAGGGAGGTGCCTTAGCAAGTTGAAGATGAGAATTGCACTCATTGGCAACCCCAATGTCGGCAAGTCGGTAATCTTCAACAATCTCACAGGCATGAAGCAGCATACTGGCAATTGGCCCGGAAAGACAGTCGAAGTCAAGGAAGGACATTACGACTACGAAGGCATTGAGTTCGAAGTCATTGATTTACCGGGCGTCTATAGCTTGAGTACATTAACTGATGACGAAGAAGTCGCACGAGAATATCTGATAGACCATCGACCCGATGTGGTTGTCGATATTCTGAATGCCTCTCAGCTGGAAAGAAATCTGTATCTAACGCTGTTACTCATTGAGATGCAGGTGAATCTGGTTGTTATACTCAACATGTATGATGTAGTGAAATCGAGGGGTGACAATATCGACATAGATTTGCTGTCACAGCGATTGAGAGCCCCAGTCGTTGCCACTACTGCCACTAAGAAGGTTGGAATGGATGAATTGCGGGAGGCAATCCTGCATGCGTTGCCAGAGGAGCTTCTAGAGGACCATAAGGTTGAAACCGTCCATGCTGCTCCGCATTCGGTGGGAGAGCCAAATAACAACGATCATCTTCACTATCATCCGATACACCACCATCATGGAGAGTACGAACGACTCAGACCTCCCTCGATAAAGTATGGACCTGACATTGAAACCAAACTGAAAGAGATTGTTGCAATACTAGAGGAGGAAAAGGAGCTCCTGGATAGATTTCCGCCTAGATGGCTAGCACTGAGAATCCTGGAGCGAGATGACGAGGTTCTATTGATGATTCAGAATCCTGCAATCAGGGAGCGGGTCTTGGAGGTCTCTCTTTGACTGAAACTCCAGAGACTACAGTTTCAGAAGATGAGGACTTGGATGATGAATTGGACCCGCAAATAGTGCTCGCAGACCGTCGATACGAGATTATAGGAGAGATACTCTGTGAGGTGTACGAACCTGGTGAGGAGAAGTGGACCCTTAGTGATATGTTGGATAGCGTGTTGCTCCATCGCTACCTCGGATTGCCCATCTTTATGGTCATAATGTGGGCGATGTTTCATTTCACCTTTACAGCGTCTCTAGTGTTCATGGCAATGATTGAGGAGGCATTCGCTTGGCTTGGTACATTCACGGCGCAAATTCCCATTCCTTGGCTGGCTTCACTCCTGACAGATGGGATAATTGGAGGTGTTGGATTCATCATTGTATTCCTCCCACCAATCCTGTTCATGTACCTCGCAATATCCATCTTAGAGGACAGTGGCTATCTCGCACGTGCGGCATTTGTTATGGACCGAATTATGGTGAGAATCGGCCTTCATGGCAGGTCATTCATACCAATGCTACTCGGCTTTGGCTGTAATGTGCCTGCGATAATGGCAGCAAGGACAGTCGATGGTGAGAGTAATCGTCTGACAACAATTCTCATTAGTCCATTGATGTCGTGCGCAGCCAGACTCCCCGTGTATGTGCTCATCGCTGGTGTGTTCTTTCCTGATTATGCTGGCACAATGATCTTTGTCATGTATCTCTTGGGCATTTTCATGGCGGTCCTCATGGCACTTATCTTCAAGAAGACGATTCTAAGGGAAGAATCCTCTCCGCTAATCATGGAGCTTCCAACCTATCAGACACCGACAGTACACGGGTCGGTTAGACACGCATGGGATAGAGGCTATCTGTTTCTCAGAAAGGCTGGTACGTACTTACTCGCAGGAGCAATAATTCTGTGGTTCCTAGCTAACACTGGACCAGGTGGATTTGGCGTTGAGCCAGATGGATCATTTGTTGGCATGATTGGGAGTCTTGGCACAATTATCTTCGCTCCTCAAGGATTTCCATGGCAAATAGTCGCAGCATTGATTTTCGGTCTGTTGGCAAAAGAGATAGTGGTTGAAGCGCTAGGAATCATATACTCTGTGCAAGGTAAAGTCGCCATTGGTGGAGCACTTGCAGCAGCGATTAGTCCGCTTTCCGCGCTAGCCTTGATGGTCTTTGTTCTCCTCTATACACCCTGTATTGCCACTGTAGCGATAATTAGAAGTGAAACTGGATCATGGAAGTGGACTGGCTTTTCAGTAGGATATCAGCTAATTCTGGCATATGCAATCTCACTGCTGGTAGTTTTGATTGGAGGGTTCTTTATTCCGTAGGAGGCAAAATGATGGCGAAGACAGTTAACAGAGCCACTTGGCCGTTCCCTTTCATCCTGGGAATAGTCTACCTTGCAGGAGGTCTTCTATGGTTCAGCTCTAGCATTGGCCTCGCGGTTCCATTTCCCAGTCCCTCAGATCCAATCAGCTCATTGATGCTCGTTATAGTGTCAATGGTATTCCTAGCCGGGGTAAGGCCGCTCCGCAGAGGTGAAAGAGAAGGCTTTGCCTACATTGCAGTTGGCATCTTCCTAGCAGGTGTATTATTCGTTCTGCAATTGTTCATTCTATCTACGAACTATCTAGGATGGATTCTCGGATTTGAAGATTGGGTAGCTTGGACGCCCCTTCTAGATATCACGCCCACAGTATGGTTGTTTTTCATTATCCTGTTGATCTTTGGAATTGCTAGAGCGCTGGAAGGTGAAACTGAAGGAAACTTCACACAACATCTCTTGGGGGACCGTTGACTTGTTGAAAAAGATCCTTCAAATTATGCTGCAGGAAAATGTCATCAGTAAAGGAGAGCTGGCAAAAAGCGTCGGTGTGCAACCTGAAACTTTGGAGGATATGCTAAAGATGCTCCTAGATAGAGGCCTTCTAAGACTGGGTGATTGTGTAGAGGGAACTGGAAATCATTGTGCCGGTTGTCCGAGCGCTGCTGGATGCCAGCCTGATAGAACCAGTGGCAAGTCCTATTATGTGACTGAGAAAGGCAAGAAGTACGCATCATCCTAGAGATCATGTCATTGGTCGGTCATTTTATCTCCAAGAAGAGCGAATACTCCATTGAAGCATACCATGAGCAAGTCGAGAAAAGAGGCCAGGTCCGCTGTACGTGAATTCATTGAATGCATTAATGCCGGAGATGCTGAAGACCTGATGATGCATCAGACTAAGGACTTCACCTTCATTGATTATGACGGTGATGTAACAACAGGCAAAGATGGTTGGTATAGCTACTTCGAGAATTATCCCGAATACAAGATTCACATAGATCACCTAGTAAATGGCGGAAATGGAGTAGCAATCATTGGTAGGACAACAGGATGCCATGTTGGCCCTAAAGTGGAGAAGAACTGGACAATCCTGTGGATAGCTCAAGTCCGAAAAGACCTCATTGCTGAATGGAGAATCTACTCGGACGTGCATGAAATCCGCGAAAAGGCTAGCATTGGAGAGAGGACCAAGGAGCACATGGACAAGCTTGACAGAGTCAAATCAACAGCCCTCAGGTTTGTTGAAACCATCAACGCAGGTAACTCTGAGGGTCTCATGGCACTTCAGACTGAAGATTTCACATTAATAGACTACGAAGGAGAAGTATCCAAAGGCAGATCCGGATGGAATGATTACTTCACTGCCTATCCAGACTACAGGATACATGTCAATCATATCATTACAAGCGGTGATGGAGTTGCGATTCTAGGGAGAACCACCGGTTCTCATGTAGCTCCAGAAATCGAAGATGAAGAGACCATACTCTGGACCACAGAGATACGAGAAGGCCTAGTTGCTGAGTGGCGACTGTATTCAGATACAGAAGAAATCGGATCCCAGCAATAGAATCCCATATGTATGTATGAGGATGGTATGTTTTTCTCGTACTATATAGTGAGAATAACATGTTTCTTACGAAAAATGGAATGCAATGTGATAGAAATCGAATGGACAGACTTGTCAAAATACTTATATCAAAAGGAAGCTATACGCAGGGTAGCGGGGGAAAAACAGGGGAGTGGAACCTAGGTATATAAAGGTTCGAAACACTTATAAGGCTAAATGCATTTAGGTATATAAATCTAAGGGTCCACCTACAGGGATTGATCACCTTCTTCAACTTTCAGCGCCACACCACGACTTTGACTTCAATACAAGGTGAGAGTACATTACCTTTTGTGTTCAATCCTAAGGTGTGAGGAGAGGTCGATCCACCATGTCGTCAAGAAAAGGAGCACCAGCAAAAGGCGCAGTCTTCACATGTCCAGATTGTGGAGGACATGAGATAGTGCAGGACCTAGAAAAGGGTGAAAGGATCTGCGCGACTTGTGGCCTTGTGATCAGTGACCACCGCATTGATACTGGTCCTGAATGGAGAGCCTTCACAGCGGACGAGAAAGATGCACGCTCAAGAGCAGGTGCACCTAGCTCATACGCTATTCATGACAAGGGTCTCTCAACGATGATGGACTGGAGAGATCACGACTCACAGGGTAAGCGATTCACAGCACAACAGCGCTCGAAGTTCTATCGGCTCAGAAAGTGGCAGATCAGAACTCGAGTCCATAGCTCAGTGGACAGAAATCTCGCTCAGGCGATGTCTGAACTTGACAGACTGACCTCACAGCTTGGACTCACAAAGAGCATCAAGGAGTTGGCTGCGCTTCTATATAGGAAGCTCATAGTCAAGAGACTTGCACGGAGCAGGTCGATTGATGCAATGGTCGGTGCGTCAATATACGCCGCATGCAGACTGAGAAAAGCACCCAGGTCCCTTGAGGAAATCTCCAGGCACAGCAGAGTCTCAAAGAAGAAAATCGGACAGCATTACAGGTTGCTGGTGGAGAAATTGAAGCTCAAGATGCCGATATCTGATCCAGCAAACTATGTTCCAAGACTGATAACTCAGTTGAAGCTACCAGGCAAGGTTCAGCAGAAGGTACTTGAGATTCTGGATATGGCCAAGGAACGGAGAAGCCTTGTAACCGGCCGCGATCCCAGAGGGCTAGCCGCGGCTGCAATATACATCGCGTCGATACTGATGGATCACAGAGTAACTCAGCGGGACATTGCGATGGCCGCTGGTGTCACTGAAGTGACAGTCAGAAATCGCTACAAGGAATTGGTGAACAAGCTTAACATCACAATGGCACCGTGATCTACGGAATCCGCGCAAAAGCACGCAAGTGGGGTGTGGGGTTAAT
>JBHLQS010000041.1:0-1987 GCA_048883405.1 Candidatus Thorarchaeota archaeon | reverse complement strand
GCCCAAATCTATAGGCTCAGAAAGTGGCAGAGACGAACCCGAGTTCATAGCTCACTTGAGCGTAACTTGGCACAGGCAATGACAGAGCTTGATAGGCTTGCATCCCAAATGGGACTGACGAAGAACATCAAGGAATTGGCTGCGACATTGTATAGGAAGCTTATCCTAGGACGATATGTCAAGAGCCGTTCAATTGATGCTATGGTGGGAGCTGCCATCTATGCTGCATGCAGACTCAGAAGGTCACCGAGGTCTCTAGAGGAGATATCGGAATACAGTAGAGTCCACAAGAAGAAGATGGGCGCCAGCTATAGGCTCCTAGTGACCAAGCTCGGCCTGAGAATGCCTGTTTCAGAACCGGCGAACTACGTGCCTCGGTTCATATCAGATCTTGGCCTTCCAGGCGAAGTTCAAAGTAAGACACTTGAACTGCTAGACGAAGCAAAGGCTGCTGGAGGTCTTATCACCGGCAGAGACCCAAGAGGACTAGCTGCAGCAGCGATTTACATCGCATCAATACTCACTGATAACAGAGTAACTCAGCGTCAGATTGCTCTGGCTGCAAGTGTTACGGAGGTCACAATTCGTAACAGGTACAAGGAGCTGGTTTCACGACTCAAGATATCGATGGCTCCGTAAAGTGCCTCGGCTGCAGAAGACTGCAGCCAACCTTTTCTTTTTTCATGATATGGGGATAGTCAGGTCAAACACCTAATGTATCCAATTGCTCAAAGAACATTCTAGTTAAATGAGCACGATAGAGAAATCCGCCCCAGCCAGAACGTTCCATAAGCCTGCATATGGGGCCAAGCATCTCCTCACGAGTAACAGTCTTGACCTCATAGATCTCGTGTGTATCGATAGCATTCATTTCACCATCTTCAATCTCAGCAAGGAACACCAGTGAACGCCAAGGGATTGTGCCATCCGCACAGACAACATCCAAGCGAGAGTCCAATACATAACGAATCAGGCGGATTTTGAGTCCCGTTTCCTCATACATCTCTCTCTTTGCAGCTTCCTCGATAGGCTCTCCCATATTAGCGCCGCCTGATGGGGCACGGTATATTCCGGTGTCCGCATACGCATGCTTCTGTATTGCGACATACTTCTCCCCGCTTCGAATGAAACATGTTATGTCATGGTACCTCCCTTTTGAGGTACTCTGCTTCACCAAGTCACATTCAAACTGCTGGAAATCGGCATTGAATTGAGTCCTCGCTGGCTCACCGTACCTGGAAATGATATCTGCCTCATCTTTGGGGTCTATGTCCTTCAGATTACTCGCCTAGAAGTGGGAAATGGATGGCAGCAAAAAGGATTGTGATTGCACGACATACTTTTGTGCGTTGGTGTATTAGTACAGGGTACTGTGAAGACAGGAGGATTCTTCGATGGAGAGGACAGTGGGCGGTGTTCTGATACGAACCCATCATGGTGATATTACTGAATTGGGAGTCGATGCAATCATAAATGCTGCGAACTCGGACTTATGGATGGGCGGCGGTGTCGCTGGCGCCATCAAGGCGAAGGGCGGTAAAGAGATTGAGGATGAGGCTCTCTCATTAGGTCCAATCAAACCTGGTGAGGCAGTGATGACTACAGCAGGGAAACTTCCAGCAAGGTATGTCATTCACTGTGCAGGAATGCCTCCTGGAGGAAGCGCAACATTTTGGAATGTTCGGTCTTCCGTCGCAACAGCCTTAGATATTGCCAGCGAACATGGATTGGAGGAAATAGCTGTACCTGCAATTGGGGCTGGGATTGGAGGGCTATCAGAAGAGGAGTCAGCCAAGGCAATAGCCGATGCCATTGCTGAATATACACGAGCCAGTCGTTCTGTCAAGAGAATACTATTAGTCGGACTCAACAAGGAAATGTGTGACCACTTCGACAAGGCTGTTGAGGACGCATTCATTGACCAAGTGATGGTTGATGTCATGAGGGAAGGCGAATGATAGCTTGGTCTTTCGGGTCAATCAAGATT
>JBHLQS010000040.1:3202-18587 GCA_048883405.1 Candidatus Thorarchaeota archaeon | reverse complement strand
TTGTATATGCACTGCCTTCCTGCAGACAGAGGCTTTGAAGTGACAAACTCTGTGCTTGACGGTCCACAGTCAATTGCATTCGATCAAGCTGAAAATCGACTCCACGGACAGAAAGCAGTAATGGCTTTGACTATGAAATAGGCGTGGTAGGTAGAACTTCGGTTCTACCCCCATTCATCTTTTTCCAATGCACCCCCGAATTAGTGCTATATACTAAATTGTGAGGTGAGAGTGTGCGGTGAACAGATGACGGACCAATTGGAATTAATGGTGAAGTACTTGGTCCATCTCCAGTTCTATTCTGAGGAGGAGGATGTCCTATTCAGCCGCGACAAGAAGGACCGTCTCTCGATTGAAGGCATCGGACCAGTGATTGCAGCATTCGAAGACGAGTTCACGCGACATCTCAATCTAATCCGGAAAAAGAAGTACCGCACATTTCTTGAAGCAGTGGCAGAAGAAATACCATACGATGTTGAATCTATCATGCTGGAATTCAATGAAAGCGTTCGTGAACTAGGTAGTCACAATCTCACGGATGAGCTGGCTGCTAATTTCCTGATTGGACCCATTAGGAGTGCTCTTCAAACAAGGGAATTTAAGACGTGCATTGGCGAAGCAAAAAGGGCTGCTATCAAGCAACTGGATAGAAACGATGGTGAAGATATAGTCGATGAGAGAATTTCCGATCTCTATTCCCGGAATGACTCGACTGTTTCAATGCTTCATAATCTAGCCTTGCTTCGATTCTTGGCAACTCTGTACGCATCTGAAATGACAGTGCAGCGAATCAAGCAGACTGTAGAACTCTATTGCAGTAGGCTTGTAGCCAAGCTATCGGCTTGACCGAATTATGCAGTACTTAGCGAGCTAGGTGGTGTTGCAGGGGCATAGACCCCTGCAACGATCTCCAAAAAGATCCAATTTGGAAGGCTAATAATTTCCGAGCTATTCCACCTTATGGCATGGTGATCCTAGCCCGTCGTTGGAGATGATTCAATGAATGTAACTTCGTTGTTCATCCCGCTTTGAAGAAACGATGATGGTTCATTGTCCTTCACTCTGGAATGCACATCTGCACCGAATATAAGGCTGGGACTTCCAGCAAACGATGTGCTTTCAAATACGCATTGGCGGCGCCCAACAGAAGCTATATCTGGGTTCCTCTTAGCGCAAAGCCTTTTCTGAAGGCCGTGCCGGACGCAATACTGAACATATGCCTTCTCAGTTGAAGCTCTAGATTCGCATGTCTTCTGGAGTGTCAAATGCCTTGACAATAAAGTACATTGAGAATGAAAGAAAGATCATTATACCAGCTACAGAAACGAGAAACCATCTGCTCGTATATTCAGTGAACACATAGAAGGGCACATGTTCCTCGCTCCAATGTATTAAGCCAGAGAACACGCCAATAAACTCAATGGACCCAGCCATCGCAACAATCATCAGAACTGCTAGAGTGAGATATACTCCTCTCTTGGCCCAGACGCTTTTTTGCAGTGTCGTCTTCAGTTTCTCTTGTTTGAAAGCTGCTGGTTCTTCTCTTTTCGCTCCTGCATTTGCTGTCCTAATTAGCCTCCTATCATGAAAATTGCTAAGTCTCACGGTGAAATAGCTCTTGATAGTGCGTCGTGTTATATCATTGGTTCTTGTCAGCAACTTATCCATCAGAACAAAGGTGATTGTGAACGTGAAAAGGAATACCCAGAGAGGCGGATATATTGTTATCATAAAAGGGATGTAGAAGTAAGTGATATTGTAGGAGGCCAATCCAATTCTGAGAGCAAGTATAATGGAGAGCCACATCGTGTTTGGCCCAGCTGGCTCATGTCTGCTCTTTAGATAGTATGAACCAGCCAACATACAGAAGAGGGCAAATCCAACGATATTCATAATCGCCCACGGAAGCCACAAATTGTTACCTAGGAAAAACCGTGTTATTGGATTGAATTCAACTGCAATTCCGTAAATCGAAGTGGCCGCCAAAGTATAAGCCACGTCTATTATGCCTATTGGAATCAAAAGGAAGACTAGGTTTCGAATCCAGGCTTTGCTCCACCATGTTGTGATGAGTTCTTGAGTGGTCATGGAGTCCATGTACTTCATGATGATTCCCAGTCGGAGATTCCTCTCTTGCCGCCCGCATATAACGGTTAGTTTCTGGGTAATAGAGAATAATCCCGATGCCACAGAATGCTTTGCTATCTCTTTGGAAATTTCAAAAAAAGGGGATTGGCAGAGGGTTCGCGCCCTCTGCACTTATTCTTACATCTATTCTGGCAATACAACTAGGTCGTAGGATAGACCTTGTGCATGTGGTACCAATAGTATGTGCTGTACATGGGGTTCCAGTTCATACCATTGCCTTGCATCCATGTTCTCCAGACTCTGAACTCAGTGGGCTGGTACATGTAGATACTCGGCTGGTCATATGCAACCCGCTCTTGCATTTCGTTGTAGTATGCCATCCTTGTGTCGGGATCTGTCTCACCCTTTGCCAATGCGACCAGTTCATCAACTCTTGTGTCGTTGTAGCCACTCGCGAGCATGAATGTTCCGGTCGATTTCACGAACGGTAGCGCATAGTTGTCTGGGTCAGCATAGTCAGGAGCCCAACCAATGAGCCACATTGGTAGCTCGTGGTTGTCCATTCTGATGATCATGTTTGACCACTCAAGGGCACTTACCTTGATCTCCACACCATGCTCACCATTGGTCATGGTCGCAGTGATTCCGGTCAGGTTGCAGTTATCATCTGCCATGACCTTGGCAAGACCGTCCTTCAATAGGAGTGCACCCTGCTCACGGACGACGTTACCTGAGTTGTAAATCATCTCAAAGTAGCCCTGTAGGGAATTGATGATGTCTACAAATCCTGGCTCGTTCATCGCCGCGTTCCACCATTCAACAGCACGGCTTATGTTATAGTACTCGGTCCACATGGTGTCGTTATGCCCAAACATGCCCTTCGGGATAAAGCCTCTGGCTCTAGTGCCCCAACCGTTGACGATGGCATCGATTGCCGCGTCATAGTCAAAGGCATATGCGAGACACTTCCTCAGGTTCCGATAGGTGAATGGACTCGTGACCGTTACTGGAGCTGCTCCTCCACGAGTAATGTTCAAGTCATAGTACAGGAACGTGAAGGCCATCAGTGTGTATGAGAACCCACCAGTGCTGACATAGATGTTGGGATCACTTGAACCCATTGTGACATTGTCCCAAATCTCAGGAGCGTTGGTCCTAGGCCAGTAGACATTATCGGCCAGACCAGTTCTGAGATTGAGTAGTCTGCCAGTTGTGTCCTCGTTGGTCTTGTACCAGACTTCCTTGAATGCGCCTGCGTACGATGGTGGTGCTATGCCCGCCCCAGTAGCGTCCGCGCGCCAGTAGTCCTCAAAGAGGATCATGTGGATATACTCGTTTGGTCTCCACTCGTCTAGCATGTAAGGACCAGTACCACAGGTGTGGGTTTCCATCCAAGTTGACTGCCATTCACCATAGTCATTGCCGTAGTGCTCTCTCCAGTCACCGCCAGCAGGTACTGTGTCGTTGCATGGGTTTGAGAGTACGTAGGTTGGGCTCACTTGAGCTCCTACTCGGTAGGTCATCGCGGCAATGAATGGCGCGAATGGCGCTGCCAGGTTGAACTGGATAGTGTAGGTGTCTAGGACAACGATTGCGTCTGAGGCAGTCCAGTTTTCGAATGCAGCTTCAAATTCAGGACTGGCAGGACCAAGGTCTCCATCATAGGCAATATCCTCAAGAGCTAGACCGCCCTGAATCGGCTCAATGATCATCCAGACTGGACCTGCAAGACGGAACGCCTTGACAGCCCGTTCGAAATTCCATTTGACCACACTAGCATTGAATGGTGTACCGTCATGGAAGATGACGTTCTGACGCAGTGAGATGTTGTACTGCAACCCGTCCTCAGATATCTCTGGAGCCGCTGATGCTAATAGCGGCAATGTAGGCTCAGTATCAGCCGTACCAAATGGATAGTAGTATAACGTCTCATAGATATTTTCTTGTAGTCCGCCACCAAAGCTCTCATAATTGACGTGCGGGTCCATACTAACGGGGTTGCCTATTGTTTCCACAATAAACTGATCCTCAGGAGTCTGAGTTGGTTGTGAAAGGAAGACAAAAGCAACACCAGCGCCCGCAACCACAATCACGATTACGATGATTGCGTACATTTGGTTTCTTTCCATTGGAAATAACTTCCTCCTTCTTGCAAGAAGTGCGTGTACGAGACACAAAATTTCTTGCCGTGGCACACGGAGTAGTGTGCCACAGTGGAATAATTCTGGATTATCATTCTCTAATATAGCTTACGGGGACTTCTTCGTGTGTTAACGTACACAAGAAAGCAGAAATACGTTCGATTTCGCAAAACGTGACTCTCATTTTGATTACTATTATCCTAGATAATGCCTGACCTGTGTGAAGGGAGCTTAATCAGATTGGTCCAAGTCTACTGACATCCAAAGCCTTAAATGCGCGTCATAAGTGTTGCGCGTTTTGAAACCAGACCTAGCACCAGCTGGATTACTACCGAGTATAGGCACCTGAAGTGATTCAACATGAGATTGAGAGACTATGTTGTTAGAAGACTCTTCTTATCGATTCCAGTAATAATTGGAGTCCTAGCCATTACATTCGTCTTGGCCTATGTCGTTGGGGATCCTCTCTCTCTATATGTGGATGAGCGAACTCCTCGTTCAGCCTATGATGCAATCAGAAGGCTACATGGGCTTGATCAACCGATTTATATCCAATTTTTCCTTTACCTTAGAAACCTGTTTACAGGCAACTGGGGGTACTCGACCACTGCAAGGATGGATGTAATCCCCACCATTCAGAGGTATTTCCCTGCGACAATTGAGCTGTCTATTGTTGCGATGATTATCGCCGTGGTAGTTGGGATTCCCTTAGGCATTATCTCGGCAACCAGGAAGGATCAGTTGGTTGATCATGTGACGCGAGTTGTCGCTCTGGCTGGTGTATCGATGCCTATCTTTTGGTTTGCTCTTATGCTCAAGTATCTGTTCTATTACCAGTTCTTTGTTTGGGGATTGCCATTCCTCCCTGAAGGAGGCCGGTATAACTACATCTACCTTCACTACACTCCGATTACGAACTTCATTCTGGTGGATTCTCTCATCACCGGAAATGTGGTGCTATTCTTTGATGCTCTGATTCACTTTGTGATGCCCTCAATATGTTTGGGCTATATCTTTCTGGCTGTCATCACAAGGATGATGCGTTCTAGCATGCTTGAGGTTCTGAAGGAGGATTACATAACACTGGCACGTTCAAAGGGTCTAAAGGAGCGAGTTGTCATTTACAGACATGCCCTCAGGAATGCAATGATTCCGACAGTAACAGTGATTGGCCTTGGCTTTGGTGGGCTCATAACAGGAGCGGTTCTCACTGAGACTATTTTCAGTTGGCCTGGACTTGGGCGTTGGGCGGTCGCTTCTATACTCACAAATGATATACCCAGTATCAATGCTTTCACGATTCTTGTAGCTATCATATTCGTGACAGCAAATCTGATTGTCGATCTGATATACGCCACCCTGGACCCAAGAATACGATATGGATGAGGTGATTTGTAATGGAAGAACTGACTCAGACTCAAGTGGAAGCTGTTGAGGAGAAAGCACCTCGAATGGTGAGAGTCCTAGGCATCGTCCAATCGCTAATTGGCCTGATGGCTATCGGCGCAGGTGTACTGGTCCTGATCCCTGTTGCGGTCTCTTATTTTGCCGGAGAACTTCTATTTGGTCCATTTGCTGGTACACTGATTCTAAAGACACTTCCATTGGCCTTTTTCGGCATGTGGTTGTTCAACATTGGTAGGTCCGTCTACAGGGTTAATGCTCATGACTTTCCGTGGATTATGTATGCCAATTTCATATTCATCGCACTAACCTTCCTGATAGGCGGATATGTTCCATATCTGACCATTGGCAGTCTCATCGCAATTCTGCTTCTCTTCACTCCCAGCGCCAGGTCGTATTGGTGGAAGCTTTTCAGAGAAGATCTGGGTCCTAGAATGAAAGAACTTAGGTATAGCCTCTACTTGATTAGAAGGAGTCCGCTGGTCGTAATAGGTTTGTTCATAATCTTCGCCTACATCTTCATTGCTCTTACCGTGAATCTTTGGGCTCCCTATGGGCCTACTGAGAGAATCTGGCTGGAGAATCTTGACCCTCCCAGTCCCGCCCATATATGGGGTACTGATCAGAACGGTGGCGACATCTTTAGTATGGTCATGTGGGCGACTCGAATTGACCTACGAATTGCTTTGGCTGTAGTTGCAGTAGCACTTGTCATTGGAACATTGATTGGTGCCGCTGCTGGCTACTTTGGCGGCGCAGTTGACGAGGTTGTCATGCGCATCACGGATGTCTTCTTTGCATTCCCCGGCCTCATTCTTGCGATGGCAATTGTATCTGCTCTTGGTGAACGAAACCTCGACAACATTGCTATAGCACTTATGGTCGTCTGGTGGCCTACCTATGCCCGTCTAGTAAGGGGTCAAGTACTAATCGAGCGAGAAAGATTGTATGTCGAAGCAGCACGGTCCGTAGGCGCCTCAGATTTCAAGATTCTGCTGTCACACATCCTACCTAATACAGTTCAGCCTGTTATTGTACAAGCCACTCTGGATTTGGGTGGTGTCCTTCTAACAGCAGCAGGCCTTAGCTTCATTGGTTTCGGCGCAGAGGCAGGCACTGCGGAATGGGGCCTCATGATTGCAACTGGACAAGACCATTTCACGCTGTACTGGTTGGTACTATATCCAGGCCTTGCAATCCTATTCTGCGCTCTTGCTTTCAATTTGGTTGGTGACGGAGTGAGAGACATCCTAGATCCTAAACTTAGACGTCGATGATAGCTGGTGCTGATGACTATGACTGAATCCAAAAACGAAGTCCAAGATTCCCAAGATACAACGATAACGCTTGAGCCTGACGTGATTCTCGATGTTCGAGGTGTAAAGACCTCCTTCTATACGTATGAGGGAGTTGTAAAAGCCCTCGATGGCGTTACTGTGCAGCTCAAGAAGGGCCAGACCCTCGCATTCGTGGGCGAAACAGGCTGTGGCAAAAGCGTGACTGCAAAATCAATACTGCGCCTTGTGGATGCTCCTGGGGTTATTGAAGCCGGTGAGATTATTTTTCGAGACCGTACTCGCGATAAAGAGGAGGTCATCACTGATCTATTGAAGCTATCTGAAGAGGAGATGCGTCATATTAGAGGTAATCGTATTGCGATTGTGTTCCAGGATCCCGCAACATATCCCAATCCTGTCTTTCGGGTTGGAGAGCAGATTGCAGAAGTGATAACACTTCACCAAGATCTTGCCAAGGAAGCTCTATTGATGAAGATCGAGCGCCTGGAAACTTCTCTGCGCGAGAATCCATCGGCACCAAATGCAGCTGAAATCCAGACGAAGATCGATGAGTATAGAAATCAGCTTGATGATCCACCTCCGCCAACTGAAGACGACAAGAAGCAGGTAGCGAAGAAGAAGGCAGTCGAAATGCTTAGAATGGTCCGAATGCCTTCTCCTGAGGAAATAGCAAACCAGTACCCTCACGAGCTTTCTGGAGGTATGAGGCAAAGAGCGCTAATTGCCATGTCTCTCTCCTGCAATCCTCAGATTCTAATCTGCGACGAAGCCACAACTGCCTTGGATGTCACAGTCCAAGCTCAGGTGCTAAATCTGCTGAATGAACTCAAATCTGATTTTGACTCCTCAATTATCATCATCACTCACGATCTAGGAGTCGTTGCAGAAACATGTACACATGTCGCAGTGATGTATGCAGGAGTGGTGGTAGAGTATGCTTCAACAGATGAGCTGTTCTCAGACCCGATACATCCGTACACAACTGGTCTGTTACGGGCCATTCCCAAACTCACAGAGAAGAATGATAGGCTATTGCAGATTAAAGGTAGCGTGCCCAATCTTATCACGCCTCCTACAGGATGTAGATTCCATCCGAGATGCGAGTTTGCCACAGGCATTTGCTCTGAGGAGCGACCACCAAGAGAGGAGATGAAACCTGGTCACTGGGTGGAGTGTCACCATCCGCAGGGTTCCATGAAGGGGA
The DNA here is from genome assembly GCA_048883405.1 of Candidatus Thorarchaeota archaeon. Taxonomy (GTDB): domain Archaea; phylum Asgardarchaeota; class Thorarchaeia; order Thorarchaeales; family Thorarchaeaceae; genus SMTZ1-83. Next base: position 10,452 of record JBHLQS010000040.1, on the reverse strand, counting down.
AGAAGTGATTGAAGATGACAGAAAATACGCCTTTGGTGCAAGTAAGGAATTTGAAGAAGTATTTCCCGTTGACTGGCGGTGTCTTCCGCAAAGTACTTGGGTACGTCAGAGCAGTTGACGACATTTCGTTCGACATCTATAGGGGTGAAACTCTTGGACTCGTCGGAGAATCAGGTTGTGGGAAGACAACCACAGGTAGAACCTTGTTGAGGCTAATCCGTCCCACATCCGGTACTATGATTTTTGAGGGGCAGGACATAAGTGAACTAAAAGCAAAGGAATTGAGATTCCTTCGTCGAAATATGGGGATTGTATTTCAAGATCCTATGGCTTCACTTGACCCGAGGCTGACCATCAAGAATGCCGTGGGCGAGCCGTTGCTAGTCAATGGGGTTGCGCGAGGCTATGGATTAAGGCAGAAGGTCATTGAACTGCTCGAAAAAGTAGGCCTGAATGAGGACCATCTTAATAGGTTCCCTCACGAATTCAGTGGTGGCCAAAGACAGCGAATTTGCATCGCACGTGCTTTGGCGCTGAATCCCAAGCTTGTCGTAATGGATGAACCGACATCAAGTACCGATGTATCAGTTCAGGCACAGACTCTTAATCTAATGAAGGACCTGCAGGATGAGTTTGGACTAACTTATCTGTTCATCTCGCATAACTTGAGTGTGGTCAAGCATATGAGTGACCGAGTAGCAGTGATGTATCTTGGGAAAATCCTGGAAATGACTCCAAGAGACATTTTCGAAGAAGCAATGCATCCCTACTCAGCGGCCCTTGTTTCTGCTGTGCCTGTACCAAATCCTGAATTTCGGGGCCGAACCCAGATTCTGGCTGGAGAAGTGCCGAGTCCAATCAATCCTCCGACTGGATGCAGATTCCATCCTAGATGTAGGTTCGCGAAGGAGGTCTGTAGTGAGGAGATTCCAGAGTTGCGGGATATGGGCGATGGACATCTGGTTGCCTGTCACTTTGCTGGGGAGCTCGATCTTGATTACAAGGAGCAAATAGAGGCTCAAGAAGCTTCAATTGCTTCGAATGTATAATGTATCCGTGATTCGGATTCAAATATGGATTGAATGTTGCTCAATAATGTGTGGAGGAAAACCAAATGGATAATGAGGATCAAAAAGAGGAAATTGATTGGTCCATGTATGGTGATCATGAATCTAGCAGGCATGCTGCACTTGATAGAACAGACTATGTTGCATTGTTCATTGCCTCGCTTCAGTCCATCTTTCTTCCTTTGATTATCCTTGCCGTAGTGCTGATATCTATTGGATTCCTGTTCAGCTTGTTGCCGTAATCGGAGTGAGCGCATGTGTGGAAACCTGCGATTCGGGCGGGAGTTGTCCTGGCGACTCTCATTATGGCTATAATCGCGGTGATAGGTCTGATTTCATCTCTAGTCCTTCAGACATTCATTTTTGGTTATTTAGTTGATATTCTGACATTCCTAGGAACTGGAATACTCTTGCTGCTCGGAGGTTGCCTGTTTTCTAGGCAACCATTAGATAATGAAACCCGGTACGATATTGATGGGAATCCTGTCCCATCATGGCGTCGAGCTCTTTTGGGCCTTCGACTAATGATGACCAGTGTCTTCCTTTTTCTATATGGAGTGGTGTTTACTTTTCTCAGCCTTTTCTTGGGTATCTAATGAGAAGATATCCTTACCTCTGTTAAGAAATCCGTAGATTCTCCCAGGGAGGAGGAGAAGCATGACAATGATAAGAACAACTATCGATACAAATCCGAGATATGCAACAGCGCCATTGATACTAGCTAAAGGAATGAAGATCCCTACGAATACCGCATTGAAGAGAAATGACACCGCAAAGATCATTACTTCTAGTGTTGGCTCACTCCAGGGAGCATAGAGGACAATGAAGATACCAGATGCAATGAGCACTTTGTACCATCTGGTAATGGATTTGGATGCGACTTCTGCATAGGCTAGGTCGCTCTCCTTGAGTCCTAGAAGGTCCTGTTCAGTCAACCATGAGAGTAATCCGTGGGACATTGCTACATCGAAGGGTGCCTGTACAATGATGATTGCGACCAGTCCAAGAAAGAATGTGCCACCAGCCGCCATGAAGCCTCCCACAATGACGTACGCTAAGACAATTGGTAAAAATGATATGAGCGAACCGAGGACTAATACCGTATAGAACGTGCTATCTATCATTAAATCTCGAAGAGCATCTCTTATTCTCGATTGTCGACAGATTATGTTCTTCATGACCCAAGAATATGATATGCACTGAGAGTAATGTTTTCTCCCTGACAAATCGATCTCATTTGGATCAAATCTCGCCCTTAGGTAGACGAAGAGCTCATTGAATTGAGCATAGCGTGCACGCCAAGCAATTGCCATGACAAAAGAGAGGGTTCCTAGAATGAACATCGCCATGACCATGTACATGATGCGTTCACTTCGAATCAATCATAATCCGACATAGACTGACTTCCCCGTTAATGTATCAAGGATGCCATACGTGTGCTCGAACAATCACATTTGCACAAAGGTATTTTTGAATCTAGTCTTCTAAGCCAAATTCCCGTCTGCCGCGTTCTAGAGAAGGAACTCCTCCTTTTTTATTCTCATCCGATTGCCTACCCATTTCCCCAAGAAATAGAGCCCTGCGAACGTAATTGGTGCGGCACATATGAATAAGACTAGAGCGAGTGGGAATGAAAAGCTAGCGACTGGAAGGAATAACTGGGTCAGAAGGAACGTGATAAATCCAGATATCGCGAAGGCCACAACATCTGGGATTAGTTCGCCCCATGGCGCAATGGCTATTGCCGCTATGCCTATTACAAGTAGAGTTTTCTCCCAGTGCTTGATTCGGTTGGTGGATATCTTGGCATAGGCAAAATCGCCTTGCTCGAGTTCAGATGAGTCTTGTTCATTTAGATAAGACAGAAGATTATAGGATACTCCTACCTCCCCGGGACTCCAAACAATGAAGACTGCGGCGAATATTGTTACCAAAGATGCACCTGCAATGACAAAACTTTGGAAAACAACAAATACAAGGAGAACTGGGAATGCACCCATCAAACAGCCAACCAGAATTGTACCTTCAAGAGTGTTATCTGCGACATAGTCACTCAAGGATCTTTTTCCATTCGAGTAGTCGCCATGTACTATATTCTTCATTACCCATTTGTGTGACAAGCAGCTAGTGTATTTCACGCGACCACTAATGTCCACATTATTGCCATTGAACTTACTACGAAATGAATTGGACAGCTCATTGAATCCTCTTATCCTTCTTTCCCAAATGTAGGCAATGGCAAAGGAGAGCACTCCAAATAAGATTAGAGCAATCGTCATGTACATCCTATCTGGCAGCCTCCACCAACCTTTGAAATGTCCAAAACCAGAAATCTGCCATTAGCGCCCTGAAATGCTCTGTTTCGTCTTCAAATGCAGGAGCTATTAAAAGATGAACTTCCCCCTTCAATCTGCTTGGTTTCTGCTTCTCCACAATAAGTGTAACATCCTTCCCGGGCATTGTTATATGAACTCCATGAGTGTGGAAATGCTTTGCCGACATTGAGAAGTCATAATCAAGATCTTCCCTGGGGGCTGGATGGATTCGCACATCAGCTTCTGAGAGATCTGCGGTCACATCCAATCTCATGAATTTGTAGTTCGGTATCAATTTCCTAGATTCAGGGAGACCAAATTTCCGACTTGTTATGTGGCTCTGCTCAATAAAACCGCAGAAGTCTCCACCATTCCCTGCGATTGATATTGTGGGAGGTGATGCCTTGAATGCCATTCCATTGGTGCCGAGCTCCCATCTCTTTACGGCTTTGAGATTGGATGTTGATTCCTCCTTCTGATCCCAGAAGCAATAGGGGATAGTCGACATGGCCAGCATCTTATTCACTTCCCATTGCTTTCTCTCCATCATTTTCCATAAGGCGCTATTTAGAACGAAGAGCGACATGTAGACCGGCGGAATCCTCTCTACATTCTCCATCAAGAACTCAGATATCCCCTCTCGGGAAGATATCTGCTTCACAAGGTCGTCCATTTGTGCATGGGTGAGTGAAACAGGCTTCTGGTTCTCAAACAGATTTGTTTGATCAGAGGCGAAATTCAAATTCAAGTCAAACGTCTGCGCAAACTCCACGTATGCAGATTCAGGCTGGCCAACTATCATTTGAGAACAAGGTCAAATTGGATTGTAGTATCTCAAAATCCTTTCGTTTGCGCCGTATGAGTTTCTTCTTCAGTATCAGTTGAGATTCCCGATAGACCTAATACAAAGTCAGTTCATCCCGGCTGGTCGTGAGTACCATGAAGAGTCTATATGGAAAGGATTTGCTTTGCACACAGGACTGGAGTATCGAGGAGATTGAGAAGACTCTCGCTCTATCCTTTGAGATGAAAACCAATCGATATGACCATCCTTTGAATAATTGCCTCGACCGACGAACATTCTTGATGTTCTTTTACAACCCTTCGGTCCGAACAAGACAGTCATTTGAGGCCGCAGCATCAGAGCTTGGTGGCCACGCTCAATTCTTGGAACCAAAGTCGATGCGGCTCAAGACCGCAAAGACAGCAGGAGAAACAATCCAAGATGCGGCTGAGGTAATGAGTCGCTATGGAGTAGGGATCGGCATTAGAGTTTTAGAAACAGCTCTCGAATACTACGGGCAGGGTCATGAGATGCTTGAACAGTATGCCAAGTACGCAAGCATTCCAATAATTAGCATGGCTCACGACCGTTTTCACCCTTGTCAAGGATTGGCTGATGTCATGGGCTACAGGATGCATGGTGGCAAGGATCTAAAGGGAAAGAAATTGCTCCAAGTCTGGGGCAAGGGTGCTCTTGTGAGGTCATGGTGCTCTGTCCAAGAAAGCGTCTTGATTAACACGCGACTCGGGATGGATGTCACTCTTGCCTATCCAAAGGGCTATGATCTTGACCCGGAAGTTATGAAGTGGTGTGAGGAGAACGCTGATGCTGCCAACGGCAGGTTCGAGATTGTGCATGACCTCGAAGAAGGATACGATGGAGCTGATTTCGTCTATTCTCGCAACTGGATGACAGCTGGCTTCTACGAGGGTATGATTAAGCATGGTATAGATGCAGCCAAGAAGAAGGAGATTGACATTGCCGCAGAATATGATGACTGGATCACAACAAAGGAGTGGATGGCGAAGACAAATGATGCCTTCTTTACTCACTGTGGTCCTGTGGATAGGAACGCAGAAGTCACTGATGAGGTGTGCGACGGCCCCAAATCGATAGTATATGATGTGGCTGAGAATCGGCTTCACGTTCAGAAGGCGATTATGGCTCTGACAATGGGGAAACAATAGGGAGGACTGACGGAGGCGGCTGCGAGGCTTCCTCCTGAACAGACTTGTTTACCAAAGTCCATCGAGTTGCGCCTGAGATGTAAATAGACTGATTGCACTGACCGTGCATGGGTCCTTATACAGACAACCAGCAATACATCTCTTGATACGTAGAGATATAGCGACCGGAATGGAGTTGCACCCATTACAAGGGACCTGATTTCTGCGCATAAAACCAGCATAACCCATTAGGTTCAAAAGCAACGCTTTGGAGAACATCGAGTATCGATGACAAGGACTACTGTTGCTCAGCTCACCGATGAAAGGATTGAGGATTGGTTAAGAGTATATAATGAAGGCAGAGATAACCTTCCTGGCTTTCAACCACTCATGCGTCGTGAGCTTGATGCCCTCTTGAAGCAAGGCGTTGTCAATCCGGAACGGACTCTACTGGGACTTGAGGATGGAATTGCCACCGCTGTTTCTCGTTACATTGGGTCAGAAGACTCTCAATCTGCTTTCATGTCTGATCTCAGCATTATACGTGGAAAGATCAAGGGTCTAGAGGAGATTATTGAATTTGTCATGGCCTGGGCACGCGATATTCGAGCCAATCGCATTGCAGCCTGGACACCTTTGTCAGCCATCAAGGTACCGGATGTCCTTAGTGAGTATACCTTTGAGGCTCGTAGAGTCCTCGTGAGTCTGAAGCTTGAGATTGAATCCGAGCTGTCGATCGATGAAACCCTGATAACTCGCGTGAGAGAGTGGGAGAGCAAGGGGCCTGTTCAGCGGCTCGTGGCTCTCTTCGGTGGGCTCTTCTCGAGACCGCTTGATCTACATGAATTGAGGGACGAGGCGGCTTACAAGTGGGAGCCGCGATTCACCTTGGTTTCAAAGGATCTTGAAACCACGCTGGCTGTTGCATACAGGTCCGAGGCCAATAGACAATTGGGATGGATTGACCTCACCCCATTGAAGGCAGGAGCAGCTTTGATTGAAGTACCTGACTCCAGTCTCATTTCTCATCTTGCTGCTCGATTATGCCTGGATGGTGTGAAGGAAATTCGAACAGAAGTAGATGGTGACCTATTGGAGAAACAGCCCTTCATTGAAGCAGGTTTCGAGACCATCCGAACGCTCATGGAAATGGAATTGCAGCTGAACTATGAGTAGAACTATCAGTTTGGCGCGTTTTGGTACTTTGGAGAAATTGGCGGTTATTTTCGAGGGAAGGCCTATATATCCCTCAGAGAGAGTTGTTTTGTCTTGAGCCAAAGCCGGGAGGACGGAAACTGGACAAGATGCGTGAACCGAGTCAAGCCTGCGTTAAAGGCTTGGTGGAGGAAATCACTCGTGGGCGCCGATGTGCGCTCACACTTCATTCTTTCTCAATCTCGCCCCATCTATGACATCTGATATAATGCCTCGGTTCGACTTCCCGATACTCAGGAACATCTGTCTTGCATATTTCGATGCAGTAGTCGCATCTTGGATGAAAGGTACACCCCGAAGGAAGGTCTGTGAGGTCCGGCGGGCTTCCTCGAATACCCCTTAGCCGGGGTCTCTTTCCACCAGCCTTCATCCGCATCATCGCAATGGTTGGGAATGATGCCATTAATCCCATTGTATATGGATGGCTGGGATGTTGGAACATCTGAACGGCATCACCATATTCCTGTATCTTTCCCGCATACATGACTGCAACTCTGTCTGACAGTTCAGCGAGAACTCCAGCGTCATGGCTGATGAGGAGAGTGGATACATCAAACTCTTCCTTCACCATTCGCAACAAATCCATAATCTGACGCTGGATAGTCACATCAAGGGCAGAAGTTGGCTCGTCTGCGATAACAAGGTATGGGCCTGATATTAGTGACATCGCAATCAGAACCCTCTGGCTCTCGCCTCCAGAGAA
>JBHLQS010000040.1:0-3102 GCA_048883405.1 Candidatus Thorarchaeota archaeon | reverse complement strand
TCGTCTGCGATAACAAGGTATGGGCCTGATATTAGTGACATCGCAATCAGAACCCTCTGGCTCTCGCCTCCAGAGAAGCTTCCTGGATCGAGCACATATCGAATACCTGCGTCTGCAAGCTGAACCAGGCCAAGGTATTCAAGCACTCGCCGCTTCATGTCAATCAGGCGTACATCTTCTTCGTGAATGTCTATGGGTTCTGCAGTTTGGTGACCGATGCTGTGCTGTGGGTTGAGCGCATGAGTGAGACCTTGAGGAATCAGTGACATCTCCTTTCCTCGGATTTCGACTAAGTCCTCCTCCTTCATTGATGTCAGCTCCTTTCCTCTAAACATCACCTTGCCTTGGACACCTGGTCGATCTTCTGAAGGGAATTTGTTTCCTGCCTTGAATTGTTTCAGTAGAGCAGGATCGTTTGATGCTCCTGCTTGGAAACGAGCTACTCGCTCAAAAAGTCCCATGATAGCGAGGGCTAGCGAGCTCTTCCCACATCCGCTCTCTCCAAGGAGACCTACTGACTCTCCCTCTCGGATTTCTAGGGAAACATCATCAACTGCTCTGACTAGCCCCTTGGAGGAGGGATAATATGCTCTTAGGTTCTCCACGATGAGGAGCTCGTCGCCCTTGGGCATTTGACTCACGGACTCTGATGGCTAGTAAATGCGTAATAAACAGTTTTGAAAGAGCATGTTAGGACCGTAGTCAAGTCATCCTGCGTCTTTCCACTCAAAGGCGGGATTCTGACTAAGATAGAAGTCAATTTGCCTGATTGATCAATCAACCCCGACCACAGCATTTTGGACCAACATCAAATCTAGTTAGGGAACTTGACACACGCGTAGGTAACAAGTCTATGCCTAGATCATTCGCCTTCAGATGCAATTGCATTGAGTGGATATCGCGCGTAAGGCTATGAACCGTAGTCTTTGTAGATATGATACCAGTAGTAGGTGTGCATCGGACTCCATTCTAGTCCGCTGCCCTTAAGCCAGGACCTCCAAACCCTGAACTCCCGGGGCTGATACAGATAGACACTTGGCTGGTCATAGGCAACCTGTTTCTGAATCTTGCCATAGAGCTCCACTCGCTCGGTCACGTTCGTTGACCGTTTCGCCTGCGTAATCCAATCATCAACGGTGGAATTGCCATAACCCGATAGTGTCATGAATGTGCCCTGTGAGTGTGCAAAGGGCCAGGCATAGTTATCTGGGTCTGCATAGTCAGGGGCCCATGCAGTGAACCACATAGGCATCTCTTTGTCTTGTAGCATCCCCAATATAGCTGTAAAGGTATACCCATTCACTCTGACTTCAGGTATTTCTATCCCAGTTGTATTTGTGTTTGGATTCGTCATGACTGCGGCAAACCCGTCCTTTAACAAAAGGCTAAGCTGATTGAGAACTGGGTTCTCGATGTAAAATGCATCGATATAGCCCTCCATTGCGTTTATGGCATCTATAAATCCATCCTGGTCCATTGCCTGGTTCCACCATGCAACAGCTTCATCAATATCGTAGTGTTCAAGCCAGTAGGAGGAGTCATGGCCAAGAACGCCTTGTGGGATGAAGCCTCTAGCTTGGATGCCCCAGCCTCTAAGAACAGCCTCCACTGCTACCTCATAATCGTAAAGGTATGCAAAGCACTTCCTTAGCTCGCGGTAACTGAATGGGCTTTGAACTTCCTTCCTGATTCCGTTTCGAGTGATATTCAGCTGACCAAATCTGAATATGTAGGTCCAGACCGAAATAGCATAGCCTCCAGCACTTATGTGAATGGTAGGGTCCTTGGACCCTAGGGTCACGTTGTCCCAGATTTCATCAGCATTGGCAGTAGCCAAGAGGACTACATCAGCGATGCCTGTCTTTAAATTCCACAGTCTTCCATTCGTATCCTCGTTGTTCTTATAGAAGATGGTTTCTAGAGCGCCTGCATAGCTGGGAGGCTCAATTGCAGCCTCAGTCGCGTCTGCTCTCCAGTAGTCACGGAACAGGTCCATTCTAATGAACTCGTTTGGTCTCCACTCAGTAAGCATGTACGGACCAGTACCACAGGTGTGATCTTCCATCCAAGTGTGAACTTCTCCGTAGTCGACGCCCCAGTGAGAGTCCATCGGACCAGTGTCGTTGTTTGGACTACTGAGTACATATGTCGGACTCATAAACGCACCTACCTCGTATGTCATTGCCGGGATGAAGGGAGCGAATGGACGTTCCAGGTTGAACTGAATTGTATATGTGTCGAGTACGACTATAGCACCTGAGTTTGCCTGCCAATCGTCAAACGCAGCTTCGAACTCAGCCGAGCTTGTTCCGTTAATGTATGCTTGCAGTTCAACGGCTTCTCCTCCTTTGAGCGGGTCGATGATCAGCTGCGCTGGTCCCGCAAAAATCTTCATTACTCTCTCAATGTTCCATTTTACACAGCTAGCGTTGAAAGGCGTCCCATCGTGGAATATAACTCCCTGGCGCAATGAGATATTGTACTGCATGCCGTCTACTGAGATGATTGGCGCAGCCGAAGCCAGCAAAGGAAGTGTGGGTTCAGTACTGTTTGATCCCCATGGGTAAGTATATAGTGTTTCATAGATATTGAATTGCAATCCTGATCCGTAGCTCTCATAGCAGACGTGCGGATCCATGGTTACAGGATTGCCCATTGTTTCCATTACGAATTGATTTTCAGGTACAATCCTGGGCTGCGACAAGAAGATGGAGGCAAGACCTGCGCCACAGATCACAAGTATGATGACGATTATTGCATAGACCTGATTCCTTTCCATCTCGAACTATCTCCCTTTCACCTAGCAAGAAGGCGTTTCCACCCCATACGCGTTTAAAAGATGCAATCCTGTTTAATACGAATAAGTAGCATATTAATTCGACCAAAATTCAAGCATCCTGATCTGACAGAATCTTCAACAACTAATTACGAATTAATCCGGTCAACTCGTGCCAAATCAGAGGGCTCTCCCCATAGATGGTTTCTGGATTCGCAATCATTAATACTAAGCAATCCCTCCCATTTCTGAGGTTTTGCAATGGGAAAACCAAAGGTCTTCTACAGTGATGAACAAGCTCGTCCTGACTACAATATGCTGGATAA
>JBHLQS010000039.1:0-18732 GCA_048883405.1 Candidatus Thorarchaeota archaeon | reverse complement strand
GAGAAAACACGAAGACCGGAAAGCAAGATCGCAATTTGTCAAGCTCTAAGTCTATCTCGACGATTTGGCTGGACAATGGGTATCACAGAGGAAGATAGTGGTTGTCCTGGTGCTAGTTTCGCTTATGGCTGGAAAGAGTTGTTTGATAAATCCATGCTTGCTTTTTTCTTCGTTCAAGCAGGTTATGCCGCAGATGAAGAAGGAGCAAACACCATCCTTGAGAATGTGGACCATCTAGAGAAGGGAAGATATAATGCTCTAGTAATATCGCCATTGACAAGAACAAAGATTGTACCGGACGTTATTCTTGTTTATGGAAATCCTGCTCAGATGATGCGTCTCCTGCAAGGGGCCATGAACAAAGAAGGAACGAGATTGAAAGCTGAATTGGCAGGAATCATGGCCTCTTGTACTAGTGGAGTTCTTCGCACTTTCAATACTCAAGATTATCAAATAGTAATACCGGGAAATGGAGACCGAGTATTTGCAGGTGCAAATGATGATGAAATGCTCTTTGCAATACCAGCCGCAAAAGCCGAGGAAATAGTAAACGGGATGAGACAGCAGCGTTTCGCTAAATATCCGATTCCAATCTCGATGAAAATGCCGCCTCCTTTTCCAGGACTTGAAGATACTTGACTAAATGGACCAGTTTCCGAAAGAAATCGAAGCGGCATGAGTTCACCGACAGGCACAGATACTCTCTATAGTCATGGGCGCTTCTGCTCCATTAATAAGCAATTGCAACTTTTGATAGGGCGTTGTTGCGAGGGAGATTGACAACAACAGCATGGCCTTGACTCCAAATTCTTGATTTGCATGAGCAGACCCCGACTACATTCGTCGCAGCTGAGGAGTGAGTGTTCATGCCTAGGGATGGCAGAGTATCGTGGTTTGGCATTGTTCTAGCAGTCCTATTGTTCTTGGGCACTTTAGGTCCTTTTTTTGACTTCGTTGATACCTACCCGCAGGCGACGGAAAGTGGCCTCCTATCTAAACGAGAGCACATGCGGATTGGAAGCATCCCCCATGACCTGATAGTGATAGATGGAGATGCCAATTTCAGTTCCACGGCCTCGGCGGAAGGTTGGCTTGGTGATGGTTCTTCAGGAAACCCGTACATTATCAATAGCTTGACCATCGACCGTGGAGGTGCAGCTGGTCACTGTACCAATATCAGCAATACGAGAGCCTACTTCATAATCCAAAACTGCAACCTCACAGGTGCGAGTGCGGACGCTGGGATCTATCTATACAATGTCAGCCATGGATTACTCAAAAATAACACTTGCAATCTAAATAGATACGGAATCTACCTCCTTGATTCGAATTCCAATACTATCGCTAACAATACCTGTACTCAAAATATCGACAGAGGATTGTATATGTACAATTCAGACTTCAACATCGTGTCCGACAATGACTTTAGTGATAATGTGAACTACGCTATCCTCCTTTACTATTGTGATTCCAGCTTGTTCTACAGGAACCTGTGCAGCAGCAACGGATACGAAGGAATTCATGCACGCTATGCGACTTTCAACACCTTTGAGAATAATACATGCGACACGAATGGGAACGACGGCATCAGGATTTGGTATTATTCTCATGCAAACAATCTATACAATAACAGCTGCAGCAATAACGGAAACTTTGGTATTCTCTGTGATGGTGGTGGTTATCCAGAAATACCCATTATTTCTAACAATACCTGTAGTGGGAATGAGATTGGCATTTATGTTTCAGGCTCCTTCCTAAATGTTGCCAAGAATATCCTAACTGACAATGAGTATCGTGGAATGGAAGTATCAGGATGCGATGAAAGCACAATCACACACAACCTAGTCAAGGGCAGCTATGAGGGAATTTGGCTCTCTCATACTACTTACACTATTCTGTCCCAAAACGACATTAGCGGGGCTGATTGGGGCGTTTGGCTTGAAGAGTCAAGCGAGAATATGATTTCGGAGAACTCATTCACCCAAGTCGTCCAATATGGAATTGTAGTCGACTACAACTCGCATATGAACACTATTCTCCTCAATGAAATATCAGTAGACGATTTCGCTTCTTTCGACCAGTTTACCGGTATCTACCTGTCTGGGACCTCAAGCGAAAACAATGTGACTTTGAACTATATACTCCACGATAATGGCTTCCCTGACTCAGAATCCATACATGATGACTACACCGGCAGTGGTGGCAACATCATTGACCGAAACTGGTATCAGGACTACCAAGGTGGAGGTCCGTATAGCATACCCGGTGATGCAGGCAACTCAGACCTTCACCCCATATCGTACCCGCCATTTGCACCTACATGGGTTGAAATACCCGCCAACCAAGTTTTGGACTATTGGAGTCAACCGTTTTATTATGACTTGAATGCCACAGCACCCTCTCCAATAACATGGCTGGTGAACGACACATCACACTTCGCGATCAGCAATGACGGTTTAATTCAGTCGATTACTGAATTGCCTGTAGGCATGTATGGTTTGATGGTTAAGGTGACAAATCTCTATGGAATCTTTATCACAAGCTCATTTCAACTATCTGTGCAAGAAGTATCACAACCTGAATGGATAGTTAGCCCAACTGACCTCAGTTTCAACTATGGCGAGCGATTTGAATACGGGCTAATCGCAACTGATGAATCAGGCATCGTAGAATGGGCGATCAATGACACAGTAAACTTCAGCCTATCTAGCACGCGTCTAAATGTCACTGGATATCACAATGGGTGGCAGCTGCTCCAAATTACGAATGCAACTACACTTCTGACAGATGTCTATCCACTCAACGTGACTGTGGTTGATGCTTATGGAAATGCACTCACGGGCATATTCACAGTCACTGTTGAACCACCTGATGAAGACGTGACTGCTCCCATCTGGATTGTATCTCCCATGAATGAGGTCTTAGAATATGGAGAATCATTTGAACAGCGTCTTGGCGCATGGGACATATCGGGAGTTTCCATCTGGTGGCTGAATGAAACCACTCATTTTGCCATTGATGAGTATGGAGTCATCAGGAATGCCACAATCGTTGAACCAGGAATCTACAGATTGGAGGTAAGAGCGTACGACCCATATGACAACTACTGTTCTGGGACATTGGTGGTGACAGTGAATGAAGTAGCTGATACTCCGACAACTACAACACCCAATATACACACGACCCCTCCAACAACTGACACAACAATCTCCACTTCACAGTCATCACAGGAGATTATGACCGCTGTTGCCATCTTTATGTTCCTGGCAGGAATCAGTGGCGCAGCAGTGATTGTCACTATCATCGTGCTTCTAAGGAGGACCACCTGAGTACAAAGAACACATCTCTCACAGACATCTACAAATCTTCAGTCCTCGAATCCCGCAAAGAAGCAGGAGTTTCTAGACAGTCACGGTATAATCTTTGAAGTGTTTCAATCCCTGTCTTGATAATCGCTATTCAAGAGCTTGGTGAAGGGCGTCCCAGTCTTTTTTGGCAAGGGCGTTCTGGACAATCTGGATTGCTCCCTGAAACACATTTGCTGGCATGAGGGATTTCATACCTGAGAGTATGCCGATTCTTTCCATTGGATTTGTTGCTTGAACTAGGAATGGGAGAAAATACTGGGAGATCTCTGGAGCTGGCTTCATTGACATTTTCCCTATTATCTCCATGATCTGATTATCCTCTAACACCTCCCAGAGAATTGACATTGCCGTCTTCTCCTCGACCTGCATGTGTTCACCGTATTTGACGACGAAGTCATTGAAGGCCTGTGCAACTTCAGTTCCTTTCATAATCCTCTCATCATGCGACTCGATGACTATTAGAGCCTCCAACTGCTGTTCAAGCGAATCCATAATCGAAGTAAATGCTTGGTGGTCTTGATTCAGTCTGTCAAATAGCTCCTGATTCTTTCGTTCGATATTGGGAAACACGAACTCCTCTTCTGCTGCGGCATGAACATGCAACACCTCGAACGATTTCTCAACCTCTTTTCTCTGCGCTCTCACATCTGCAACGACCTGAAGATCCATCTGCCCTAGCTGGAGCACTCTAGTATTCAATAGATGTCGAAGCCCTTTATGAATCGGTCCGAATAACCTCATCCGCATTGTAAAACCTCGACCTAAGCCAAAGGATTCCAATAAGATAAAGGTTGCATCACGCTTTTCTGGTTACTTATCAAATTCTCTACGGGTATCTCCAATCTTGGTCGAGCTGGAATCCTGCAAAGGCACAGGAGTCTATAGACCGGCATAGATTTACTCTGTGGATTGGGAGTCGCTCTGAATTATTCATCTATCAAACAAATGACTAAGCTCGGATCTATTCAGCAAGGCTGCTATCTTGTTCTGAAGAAAACTGGAAACGGATGTTGCTTCGGTGAACGAAGAGCCGGGCTTACTTTTTCTCTCGCTTTGGTATTAGAAAGCCAACACGGTCACGATATTCGATATATGATTGTCCGTATCGTATCACCAAGTCCTTTTCTTCAGCTAGACACATGAGGTAGTATATTGGAAGCCATAGAAATGAGATGAGGACTAAGAAGGGAGAATTTAGCCAGAGGGCTATCGAGAACCATAGAAGGAATTCACCTATTGCTTGAGGATGACGTATTGTTTCATAGATGCCGCCATATAGAGTATGTTCTTTCTTAGGTACCATGGCCTCCTCACCTGCATCTCGTGTCCCAGTGTACATTAGGTATAGACTTGGTATTAAGATGATTATACCAATCAGTATCGAAATCCACCAATCCCAGGGAAAAAAGCGTGGCAGACCTATTGGTAGTGGATAGAAGTAGTAGACAATGTAATTGGCTACTGCGACAAAACTAAAAACTGCTGCAATAGTTCTGTATTTAGCACATTTAGAATATGCGGACTCTCCGATCTTCTGCTCAAGTTGTGCGGGGCCAGCACTCTTGACATAAAGAAACAGATACAGAATTGCTGATAGTAATAGAACGCCTAGATTTATCCATTCGATCATTATGACCATCGTATGAGAATTAATAACTAAAATGGGGTGGCACTACCCAAATAGCTTTCGTTTTGACAAGACTAGTCTCTTTGGTTCTATCGAAACCATTCGAAAATCTGCTCTCGTGTTACAAGTTCCCTTGATATTGTATCCAAGGTTTCTTGTGTCATACGCCCATTTCTCACAAGCTGCTGGCCAGCATCTTGTAAAGCTTCTACCACATCATCATATGTTTCGCCTCTCTTCTCACCCTCGGGTATTATCCACGCACAAGGGCGCAGGACCGCACCAGCAAACTCTCTGTTCATGTTCAGGGCTGCCGCTCTCATGTGTATGACAAGAGGATCGAAGTTGTCAAGTTCTGTAAAGCCACTGACTGAAACAAGGGCAATCTTGCCCGGCTTTGTTCCCGCCCTCAATGGGTGACGACAATGATTATTCCTTAACTCCCACTTCCCTTCAAGGAGGGGTAGTGAACGGTCCATGAATGTCTTCATAAGACCTGTCATGCCATCGACATACACAGGAGTTGCATAAACAGTCAGATCCGCATCTGCAAGCTTCGGGAGCATGTCCTTCATATCATCCTTCTGAACGCATACTCCTGGAGTCTTCCACCAACAGTCAAAGCAACCTCGGCAAGGACTGATCTTCAGTTTCGGTAGTTTAACGAGCTCAACATGTGCTCCTGCTTTCTCCATGCCCTCAATGAATGGCTTGAGCACACCTGCAGTTGCTCCTCTATCTCCTCTGGGGCTACCATTGATGACTAGAGCTTTCATGTCAGAAATGGCATCTACAGTCTTATTGAAGGTGTCGGAACCATCTCTGCTCTGATTAATAAGTGAACGATGCCATGGTAGATTGTTGCGAGTTAAACTGAGAGGTATTCTTCGCAGAAGAGGGAGATTTCCATGCAAAGGAAAGATAGAGGACAGTGGATTGTGGCAATTCTCGCAATCTGTTTACTCGTGTTGCCTATTATGCCATATAGTGTGTCATATAATCCAGAATCTGAAGCAGCATCACCAATCGCGGGTGTTTCACATGATCCATTTGTCATCATGGGAGATGCCAACTTCAGTGACACAGCTTCAGCTGAAGGTTGGTCTGGTGATGGCTCCCCAGGTTCGCCATTTATCATTGAGAACCTCGACATTGTCCTAGGATTTACTCCAATCGCTGCCATCAGCATCACAGGCACGCAGGTGCACTTCATTATTCGTAGCTGTTCCCTCACGGGTCCATTAGCTACGCCCTCCTACGGTGTTCATCTTGAAAATGTTGCCAACGGCCAGATCGATGATACGCAATGCAGTGGTTTCTCGACTGGAATAAATATCACCGGATGCGATAGCATCACCGTATCAAACAGTAATTGCAGTGGCAACCCGGATGGCATTCATATTGAGTCATCAAATTCAAGCACAGTTGTCAACAATATCTGTAGCAACACTATGTTCATTGGGATTCGACTTCTCAGGTCGAATTCTAGCATTGTGAGTGGCAACACCTGCAATGACGGTGACATGAATGGAATCTATCTGGACAATTGCAACTCAACCACTGCGAATGGCAATGTGTGCAATAATAACAACAACTATGGCCTCTCCGTACATACCTGCAATTTCAGCACCGTGAACCGTAATACCTGCGATGAGAACGCCTTTTCTGGGATTCACCTAGTCCGGTCCTATTTTAGCTCGGCTGAAGACAACATCTGCAATGAGAATCGAGAGGGAATATACATCCAAGAGATGGATTCAAGCAACATTTCCGGCAATGCTTGCATTCTCAATGACTTCCACGGTATTGTACTCGAAGAATCCGATTCCAATAACTTGACCTTCAATATACTTACAAATACTACGACATATTTCGGCATCTACCTTGATGGGGCGTCTGGGAGCAATGAAGCCACTTGGAATGTGTTCGTTCATAATATGATTAACTGCATAGATGATGGACAAGGCAATGTGTTCAACTACAACTATTACTCGGATTACAGTGGTGTTGACGATGATGACGATGGAATTGGAGAAACGGCATATGCTTTCGCTACTACGAATTCCGATCCTAATCCGTTGATGTATTATCCATATCCCCCAGAACTCGCTCAGATTCCTGTTGATCAGATCAGCGAGTTTGGGACATTTTGGAGCTATACACTTGAGTTCATTGTCACAGCTACCACCGCACCGTATTATCTATCTGTCAAAGATTCGGTGAATTTCACGGTTGGTGGCTTAGGTTACATAGCTAACATGTTTCCACTGCCAGTTGGAATTTATCCAATAGAGATTACAGCCACCAACATTTATGGGTTCATCACCAAGAGTACCTTCACATTGTTAGTCATGGATACGACTCCACCTATCATAACTAGTCCTGATGACATCAGCTACACAAAGGGAGAACAACTTCCTCAAATACACTGGACCGCACAGGATTTGAGCCTCATTGGTTACATCGTTCTCCTGGACGGATCCGAGGTCACATCATATGGTTTGATTTCCACCTCAGTTTCATTTCAAATGACTCTAGAGGATAAGGAACCCGGTCTCTATAACTACACCATGGTGGTAGAAGATGAATGGGGGAATGTGGCATTTGACACAGTCATGGTCACGGTTCATCCAGTCCCGCTTCTTGAAGCACTCCGTCCCTTTTTGATTGTGGGAGCAGTTGCCATCATAGTGATCGTAGTGGCATTCGTCGCCTTCAGAAAACGAAGATCTTCGTAAATATCCAGCCTTCCCATAGCTCAAAGAGTAACAGAGGAATGCAGCATATTACAGCGGAGTATCGAAGCATTGATTTGTGCCGCTAGCTATGACCCCGAGGAGTGCCATGGCAAACATCTTCACCACCAAAGTCCTGAACAGGTTTGCAAGCCAGGTGCCGGAGCTAAGGGGTGCCTTGGCTCAATCTGAGATGAAACTAGTTCCTACATTGTCGCCTCCTTTTGAGATGCTGGTTAGGTCAATCGTCTACCAACAGCTCGCTTACAAAGCTGCCAAAACAATTCATGACCGAATGCTGGCACTAGTCGGAAAGCTAACTCCATCTGCAATGCTTGCGAAAAGCCAAGAGGAGCTAAAAACGGCTGGCCTCTCTCATCAGAAGGCTTCCTATCTCCATAATGTTGCAGATGCTTTCAGGAGAGGAGGTCATCTGTGGAAATACAGGAAGATTGAATCACTTGAAGCACTCTCATCTGAAGAGATAACCACACTATTCACCTCAATCAAAGGAGTTGGCGAGTGGACGGTACAGATGTACCTGATCTTCTCATTGGGCCGTCTAGACATTTTATCTGAGGGAGACCTTGGTGTTAGGAAGGGTGTACAGAAACTGTATCGGCTTCAGGAAATGCCCACACCTAAAGAGGTCAAGACCATTGCTGAGAAATGGCATCCTTTGGAGACCGTAGGCACTTGCCTGGCGTGGCGTGTTCTTGAGAATGAATGAAGCCGTCACTCCTAGGATTTAAGATACAGTTGTTCCCCAGTCAGACTGTTTCTATTGGTGATATCCATGGCTGAAAATAGAATCCAGCTCAAGATGGCATCGGTATTTGTGTTCATTGGCTTTCTAATGACCTTGGGATTGGCTGCAGTGACCCTTCTGTCACTAGGAGGTTCACAGCTGCACGAGGCGATGGATCCACAGATCATAATCGATGACTTAGCCAGTGCCACTGCGGCAGACATCAGCATCCGTTTGGCGGGCATTGTTTTCGACACTTTCTTCATAGTTGGCTATATGGCCATCTTCTATGGTCTTTTTGTCTTGACAAGGGACATGGAGTCATTTTTCCCAAAGCTGGCACTTGCTTTGGGCTTGACGACTGGTTTCTGTGACCTTGCTGAGAACGCAATTCAGGTTGCTCTGTTCAATGGAATTCCCACAGGGTGGAGTCCTGATGGTCTGTATTTTGCCACTCTATGGTCATTCACATTTGTAAAGGACTTGACCAGCTATATGGCAGGAATGATCTTCATAGTCTTGCTATTGCTCACGTTGAACGACCCTCCAATTCTTAGGTCAAGCAAGCTGGCTCTGGCAATATTGGTCGGTTTCTATGTCGTGATTGGATCCATTGCAGTGGTTGAGAGTTCGTTCCTTTTGGTGCGGGACCTGAGTTTCATGATTGATATGCTTCTGGGTGCGTTACTTCTGTTCCGGATGTCACAAGCCGTGCCTCCATAGCAAAGAACGACGAGTGAGTCTTGTTGACGGTCTATTCCGCGGCGGACTCCTCATCTAATTCGTATCCGCAAGCTTTCCATATCTCCAGTAAAGATGGATTCCTGCGAAGATATTCATCCGCCACAGCTTTTGGAACTTTGTTCATCGCACAGGAGAGATTGACACACTTCGCACAATACACATCACCTAGGAACTTGCCCAGATATGCTGAGCCTGCAAGCATTACTACCGTTAGGGTGACCATGATTATGATTGGTAGTATGTCAGCTCCCCCTGAGAATAATACCCACACACCAAAGGCTCCTGCGGCAATAGGGAACAGGTCGATGAATCCTCCAACAACCAACATGGCATATCGTTCTGACTTTGTTATTGGCCTTGGGTCGTATTTCCATAGTCTTGGTATTCCTTTCAGCGTAATGCAATGCAGAGTCTTACCATCCTTTGAGTAGAATGGACAATGTCTACATAGATACCATGTTTCAATCGCTGCGAAGTTCAGAATCGTTACAATGGCAAAGATGAGAATTGGCCAAAGGGAATTGGCCGCCCATGACGCAGCACCAGTGACGATGAAACCCAATATACGAAAGGGAATGTGACGACTTCGAAAGCAGGACACAAGATGTTCGTCATATCTGCAATTTAGGTCATCGGAAAGCTTGCAGTCTTCACAGATTGATTCATCTTGCCAAGTGCATGGAGTCACATTTTCCATCCCGGACACTTCGCAGCTCCAATCGTCATCCCGATACTTTAGCGTTCCTTTTCCATGCCCATTACAACTCATCTATAAGTCATCGTACTCCAGACGAAATAGAGCATTAGCTAATAGGCTAAGTTGGGAGTTTTACTGATGGATAGCAAGAAGCGAAGGCCTTCCACATTATGCGTTCAAGGCATTGAAGCCCAGAGATCAGGGCCGGCCGTTGTTCCGATAGTTCAGACATCCACATTTGTGTTCGAGGACCAAACTGACATGGTTGATTCTGTCACTGGCAAGTCTGGCAAAGATGTGTATACACGCTGGAGCAACCCGACCACCCGCAATGTGGAGGCAAAAATCAGCTCCCTCGAAGGAACTGAAGACACACTAGCCCTTTCCTCAGGCATGGCTGCAATCTCTACCGCCATCATTGGCCTGGTAAAAGGAGGGGAACGAATCCTGGCCAGTGAATCAATCTATGGCGGTACCGTCCACTTCTTCGATGAGATACTTCCTGAATATGGGATTCAAGTTGATTATGCCGAAACAGATGATTTCCATGATCATGTGATGGCATCAGGGGACAAGTACAAGCTATGCTTCTTTGAAACCCCCACAAATCCGACTCTCAAGATAGTGGATATTGAAAAAGTTGCAGATGCAGCCCGTGCTGCAGGGACAATCAGCATGATTGACAGCACATTTGGAACTCCAATCAATCAGAAACCTCATGAGCTTGGAATTGATATTGTCATGCACAGTGCGACCAAATACCTTGGCGGTCATAGTGACATTATTGCAGGAACACTCTCAGGTTCCAAGGAAATCATGGGCAAGATTCGAAGTGCTGCTAAGCTCCTAGGTGGGACCATGGATCCCTTTGCTGCATTTCTCTTAGATCGGGGGATTAAGACCTTGTCAGTTCGTGTCAAGCAGCATAATTACAATGCGTCATTTTTGGCTGATGAGATGTCCAAAGACTCTCGAGTCAGACACGTTCATTACCCTGGCCTTCCTGAGCATCCGAATCACTCAGTGGCTAAGAAACAGATGCGAGGATTTGGGGGCATGCTCTCCATTGATTTGGACTGTGATTTGGAGGCTGCCAAGACGTTTGTTGATTCATTGGATATATTCCTCAACGCTGTGTCACTTGGTGGCGTTGAGAGCCTAGCAAGCATTCCTGCTCTCTCTACTCATTACGGTCTGGCTCCTGACGTGCTTGCCGAAATGGGAATCTCAGAATCAACAGTCCGACTGTCTGTGGGAATTGAGGATCCCAATGATCTGCTGTCTGACTTGCGGAATGCCCTTGACAAGACTTGTTGAACCACCAATGACCGTTTGTTAAGTTGGCACATGGGCACTAAGACCCCTCTGCCTCTCCAGTGGAAGAGAACCCGAGGAGAAATTCACTAGTTCTGTGAAACCTTGAATAGAGCTTAGCTAGAAGCCTAATCTCGCAGGATTATTAGTGGAGAGTTTTTCTACAAGCGCCTATATACTCACTTTCAATTGGATTTCTTGCAATGACTGTCCGGACCCATCAACCCCTATACGAATGTGCAGAGTGTAAGACACCTTGTGGAAAGACTGGCTGTATCACACTCTATACTGGAGATGGCTGCTTCTTCTGCGATACTGCATGGGAGATTCTAAAGGAGGTCGTTTCTGACTTCAGCCTTCCATATGAAGCAATATCTTTGGTCAACGCAGACACTGTCAACCAAGAGAAGCTTGATTTAGATGGACCATTTAGTTTCCCGACTATACAGATCTGCGAGGAAGTAATAGTAGGAATTCCAGATGTTGACCACGTCAGAGGGGCCATCATGCATGCGGTCCTAAGGCAATGTTTCACTGAATGATTCACGGTACGATTCTGTTGTACGTTTTATCAAGTTCATCCAGCAGGGCATCTTTCTTACTATCTGATATGAAGGCGGACCTGACTCCATTCTGTGTAATTGAGCAGAGGTCTGACAAAGAGAATCCAAGATGATCGTGAAGCTGAATGTATTCAAATGAAATATCGGTTTCAAAGAATGCAGGATCGTCACTACTCACTGTAATCAGGAGACCCCTCTCATAGAATTCTCTAATTGGATGTTCTTCTAATGAAGCAACTACCCCTGTTCTCACATTGCTTACAGGACATGATTCGATTGCTATCTCGTTTTCCTTTATATGGTCCATCAATTTGATGTCCTTAATTGCTGATACTCCGTGGCCAATCCGTTCTACTCCTAGAAACTGAATCGCATCCCATATTGATTCGGGTCCTTCTGCTTCTCCTGCATGTGCAACAAGATGTAATCCGATCCTTCGGGCCTCTTCATACACAGGAGCGAATGGCTTTGCAGGAAACTTGTGTTCGCTTCCACCTATGTCTACAGAAGCAATGCTGTCAAGTCTATCTCGAATGCAGTCCAAGACTTCCAAGGCTGATTCGGGCCCATAATTCCGAACTAGATCGATTCTCACATCCGCTTCAATGCCCGTCTTCCGATTTGCGCGACGTATGCCTCTGCTTATTGCATCAAGCATTGCATTGAATTCAAGATCTCTTCTCATGTGGTCTGGAGCTGAGAAGCTAATCTCTGCATAGCGCACGTTGTGAGCTGCAAGATCCTCAAGCATCTCATATGCAAGTCTTTCGAACTGCTTCTCCCTAGTAATGTAAGTGACCACTTCTCCATAGACGGAGATAAAGTGGCCAAAATCTCGAAACTGGAAAATCTGGGCCAAGTCTGCCTCTGAATTGTAGGGCGTATCGATTTCGGCCTTATCAATGAAATCAAGCAGAGTCGAGGGTCTTATAGTGCCAAGCAGGTGTATGTGGAGCTCCACTTTTGGGAGCGCTGTCAACGCCTCGCGAATATTCATCAATCGCCATGATTCAGAGTCTGCGATAAGTCATTCTATCATCTAGCTCTGTATTTGTGAGGTCCCCTCCGTTCCCACAGGAGCGACAGGACCAATTGAGGAGTGCGAATATAATCATACACGCGCTTAGACTCGGAGATGCAATGTGGCAATTGACTTCCAGATTTCAATATCCTTTCTAAGCTTCTGAACCATGGCTACATCCGCGTGATAAAGTGGTTTACGCATGTCTTGGAAATTCGCAACCTTGTGACAGAGGTCTTGCTTCAAGAGATTTCGGAGCGCCAACGTCACAGTTCTGGGAGCGAGCCCCACCTTCGTTGCGATCTCCTGTGGGTACATCGGACCGTCAGAAGCCAATGTGTCTAAAATAACAATTGAACTTCTTGTTAGGTTGAAAGGCAGGCGCATCTGCTATCACCGTCAGGTGTATTATAACAACTTTCGGCCATATTAAGGCCATCGTGTTGCCACAAACACTTACTCAAACAGAGTTGTGGCAATCTATTTTTTATAAGCATTGTTAATAGCGTAATCTTTTGGTGCTCAGAAACACATCATTAAATGAGAAGCACAGGTGATGGTCTGTCGGAAGTGATTTTCTGACGCAAGAGATGGCGTTGGACAAGAAAGACCTAGCCATCATCGGTGCCATTGACAGAGTTGGGGCGAAAGCATCAGCGGAGCAGCTAGGTGAAGAATTAGGCATTCCATCTCGAACAGTCAGATATCGTCTCTCTCGGCTCAGGAAAAAAGGGCTTCTAGACCCGCCGAGAGCATTGATTCATGAGAGGAAGATCGGCCTTGGTGAATCCACAATCTGTATGAAGGTCACTAGACTAGGGGCAATGCACCTACCAGATATCATCGACACATTGCCATCATTCTACTGGATGACTGAATCTTATGGTGCATATGATGGTTTTATGGTTCATGGTGTATACCCTCTGGATTCGGTTGATAGCATCCCCTCAGTGATGAGTACACTTGAGAGGGAGGGACTTGTGCAGGCTTATCACATATTTGATGTTGTAGATTACGAACATAAGCATCCGAATTATGAACATCTGACAACAGATATTCGCTGGGATTGGGACTGGAGATCGTGGTATAAGACTATCAAGAGGAATCTGAGGCGCGAGTCCAAGTTCACTATCAAGATGGATGAGAATCCTCAGGTTATCGAATTTGATTCAACTGACCTCGCGCTGCTGAAGTATCTAATCAATAACGGAGAGTCAAAACAACGACAACTGGCTGAAGCCCTATCGATGTCTGAAACTCGTGCAATTAGAAGGCTCCAAAGGCTAGAAACATTCGGTGTGATTAAGGGCTACAAGTCAACACTCATTCCGACGAGCAATCAATTCTCACATAGTCTATTTCTTGAGCTTGAGGAGCCTGTTGAACGATTTCTATCGAGCCTGTATGAACTCCCATTTCCTTTGCTGTTTATGATGGAATCGCGGACCCGCTTTTGCATTCAATTCCGGCTATCTGCATCAGATTTTACTGGATTTCTGATGGGTATTGATTTGTTGAGACCATACATGATCTCCTGCTTCTTTCAGACTATGCACCACCCTCGCCGAACGAGTTCTCCTCACCCTTTGGAATTGTATAACGACGAATCCGAGAGATGGGAGATTTCAGAGAACTCTCTTGGTGCTATATACAATAAACCCGAGAGTCGTTGAAAATACTGAAATATGAGGTCCAAAGGAGTCTCTATTGTTTCACATCTGATCGCCTGGTGGACAAATCTTGAAGAATAGATCCATTGAATGCAGCTTCACATGGCCTGGCAAGGAGGATGCCAGGAATGCTGCAGCCGGGCGTTCATCTCATTCATTGAAGCTAATGGAAGATCTATCAGTTTCTCCTGAAGACACTGGGAACATGTTCATTGAAGGTGATAATCTAGAGGCTCTCAAGATTTTGCGAGAAAGTCATGGTGAATCGATCAAGGTGATCTATATCGACCCGCCCTACAACAAAGGTGGCAGCTTCGTTTACAGTGATAGAATTGCTGAAAGTCACGCTGATTGGCTTTCTATGATATTTCCGCGCCTTCTATTGTCAAGAGAACTCCTGCGCGAAGATGGAGCAATCTTTGTGTCAATTGATGACAATGAGGTTCATAATCTACGAATGGTCATGAATGAAGTATTTGGTGAGGACAATTTCGTGGCCACAGTAGTCTGGGAAAAGAAATCCTCTCCCCAAAATGATGCTCGATGGTTTTCAGATAATCATGATTACATTCTCGTCTATGCAAGGGACAAGGGATTGTGGCGACCTCGCCTCCTTCCGAGAACTGACAAGACCGATTCTCGCTACAAGAATCCTGACAGCGACCCTAGAGGACCTTGGACATCAAGCGACTTGACTGTCAAAACATACAGCAAAGACTATGATTACGTGATCACAACGCCATCTGGACGAGCGGTGCGTCCTCCTCGAGGACGATGTTGGGGGATGAATCTTAACTCCTTCAATAGCCTGGTGGCAGATAATCGCATATGGTTTGGCTTCCAAGGGAATAATGTTCCACGGCTCAAGCGATTCTTGTCTGAGGTCAAGCAAGGCCTAACTCCTTGCACGATATGGCGCCGAAGTGAAGTCGGTGATAATCAGGAGGCTAGGAGAACAATCCGTCAGATATTTGGCGATGTAGGTGTTTTCGAAACTCCGAAGCCACTTAGACTCATGAAGCGGCTACTGCATATTGGTACAGAGCCGCATCAAAACGGGATAGTGTTGGATTTCTTTGCTGGATCCTGTACGACCGCTCATGCCGTCTTGGAACAGAATCAGGCAGACGGTGGAAACAGGAGATTCATCATGGTGCAATTGCCAGAGACCGTGCCAGAATCCTCTCGTGCGTATGATACTGGATTCACCACTGTATCGGAAATAGGTGCCGAACGAATACGAAGGGTCATTAAGAGAATGGCTTTGGATTTTGAGGATGCTTTGCCGTTAGGTTTTAAGTTCTATCAAATTGCGTGAAAATGTCATTGCATCAAATTTTCATCGACAAACGATTCAAAGTCCTTGATGCACTCATCAGTTATTCTCCCCTCATGTACGCTTGGGTATTTTGAGTAGGCTGCTAATGCCTTTCCAAGTTGAAGCATGAGAGATGAATCACTCTTTCCGCCAATACTCTCAGCTGCTACATCTCTGGGAGCGAGCTTTGTTTTGGCTTCCGAGTCAGCCACCTTTCTGCATACAAGAAGCGCGTTGTGGTTGATGCCATAGGCTCTAACGCCACTGGGTGTTTCGCCATGCGTCGGATATACTGCTTCCACATAGAATCCTGTATTCACAAGAATCTGCAATATGGCAGACCACGCTTTGAGTCGTTTATGCTGGAAGACAAACACGAGTTTGGCATTATCCTTCATCACTCTATTGAGTTCACTATACACACGTGTCATGGATTCGATGAAGAAGTCGGCATCCTTGCCAGTCTTATTGTACACAAGAATTTCACTTGCAGTGTTGCTGGATTCTCGACCGAATATCGAGGGATATGCCTCATGCAGTTGCTTATGCAACCATACATAGAAGAACTCCGAAAGTTCGGAGTACATGATATTGTCGAAATAGGGCGGATCGGTGACGACGGCATCAACAGCCTTGTCTGGGATAAAGCTCAGGTTCTCTGATGACTGACATTTCAGCAAAGAACTCTTCCGGGACTGCAGATCTTGGAAGCTTTCCACAAACTGAGCTTCTATCTTATCTCCTACAATGACCTTCTCCCTGCTTCTTGTATGGTCGCTCTCTCCAGAGTGCCCATCAGCAAAACGAATCTCGTAAGGACTTTGCTGATACCTTAGAGCCCGTATTCCCTTGGTGACATATCTGCGGAAGCTTCCCCGACCAACTTTTGTACCCCAAACATTGTTTTCAACTGGAGTAGTGGGTGGGGAAAAATAGTGTCCGCCGAAAAGAGGCTCAAGTTTTGAGGCATGAACATTGTAGATACAAAACATGTTGTTAGCATTGAGAGTGTCTGAAAATGTGAGAAGTAGGAATTCTCTGATTGTTCTATCGCAAACTTGCAGAATCTGTTCGAGAATCATAGAAAGGGCAAGCAACTGACGCGAATTGAAGAAGTCACTGAATCTTCCATATACTTTGCAACGTGGCCGCATTGTAGCCATATTGCTCCATGGAACCTCGTCGTCCGGAATCAGTGTGCCCATTAGCCTTCCCCTTCTTCGACTATACTCCTCCTCAGCAGCGGTTATTCTCTTGAGGTCTAAATCTTCTGGTGTCTTGTATCCTCTCCCACATTTTCGACAGTGGAACTCGAGTGCATATGGCCTCTCCCTGGGAGGGCGATCTTCTGACAACCATGCTTCTGTCAAATCCCCTGTATGATTACAATTTGGACAACGGTAGGTCTTGTTTGTTGCATATGGATTAGTCAGGTCCATTCCACAGTGGCACAGGGGTCCATCCGCTGTGATCTCGTTACAGGATGGGCAGAAATAAACTACACTCTTGTCTTTGGGTTTCGCAATGATGAAGGATTTGAAAAGAGGAACATTGGAGTCGCAGGACTGGCATTTTACACTTCTTACCCAGAACGTATACATCGTGTCTGCTTCATGTCCTTGGGGGCACATTGTCATGTAGAGAGAAAGAATCTTTGACTCAACCGCTTCTCTAATTCTCTGAAATTCAGTTTCCAGTTGAGTGACATCAACAGTCTCCAACTCCTTCTTCGTAATGAACCAGGCTATGGGATTGATGTCTATGCCGATCGTCCTGCAACCGAGGCGGTGCCCTTCAACAATTGTGGTCCCGCCCCCCATGAATGGATCCAATATAATCGGCGATTCGCCGCTCTCATTCTTCAATACAACTTTTTCGTAGAATTGTGTCATTGGGTTCTCGTCTAGAAAGAGGCTTAGAATCAAGCTTCTGAATGTGCTGCCCACTCTTCGCGCAAACCACTTATGCATATGGTAGATTGGCTTCCTTGAGTTGCTTTCACTCCAAGCAATCTCATCGATTGCTTCACTAGGGAAACCTCTCTCTATATACACCACAATTCTTTCCCTCATAGATGGATATTCCAGATTGTAGCATCATCATGTGGATAGAGGTCTGGAACATCAGCAACCTCCTTGAACCCAATAGACTCGTAGAACGCTCTTCCTGCCTCATTGCTCTTCTCCATGAAGAGGTAGATGACTCGCAGTTTGTGGTCATGTTCTGAGTAGTGCTTAGATGCATCATGGATCAGCGTTTGGACGAGTTCTCTTGCAACGCCTTTTCTTCTATAATCAGGATTCACTCCAAGCCCTATCAACTCAACTACCCCGTCATCGAGGCCCCCTCTAACATCCCAGCTCACTGTGCCTAGGATTTTGCCATCATCAAGACTGAGAATGGTCTGAAATCTTAGTAGGTCGGCGGCAAAAGCTTCAGCAAGGTCTTTGTTATCTTCTACTTCGGAAATGAATAGCTTGACAAGGGTTTCCTTATCAGAACTTGTGGCTTTTCTCACAGTCCGCATGCTGCTAATGAAGTAGAGCAGACAATTGTATCTACCGGATTCACTAATACTAATCGATAAGTACAACAGCATCCACGAAAAGCTCGTACTTCTCATCCTCATCGAGATTATGAACGAGTACCTTTTCCACTTCAAACTCGCCTCGAATCTCCAACAGCCGCGACTCAGCGAGTACTTTCACACTGGAATTTTCAAGTTCTTCGCGTAGTGTGTCATTGGTGACGACTTCCTTCTCCTGAGTCAATAGGACCACACGGTCTGTTTGTGCTGTGAGTTCAAGAGCTGCCTCAACTGATTCGTCACCGGTATGGAGGACTAGCACCCTTTGATCGGCGAAGTCCTCGAGATCATTCACATCGAGATAGACGCCCTTGTCAAGGAATTCATCCTGCCCGATGAT
>JBHLQS010000038.1:0-18859 GCA_048883405.1 Candidatus Thorarchaeota archaeon | reverse complement strand
GGCAGTAAATCTGTTAGAGCAGTGATTGAAAAATACCAGCCGCTTTTGGGCATGCATGGTCACATTCACGAATCAGTGGGCTATAGAAAGATTGGCAGAACGCTCTGCATAAATCCTGGCTCAGAGTACAGAGAAGGTATTCTGAAAGGATTCGTCATCACCATCGAAGATGGAGAGGTTCAGGCGGGCCGAGTAGAACTCTAGTTCCAATTGTCAGTAAGGAAGGTGCAAGCATTTGCGCCTTCCTTCTATCTTGATTTTAGTCCATTGGAAATATATAGAACCAAGCATAACCTTGTTTAAGTCATTTTAATGTGGATTGAAACATCATGACTTTAATATTAAAGACAAGGACCGACGTGGACGATCTAACTACAGGCTGTACCTTCTTCGGAACTGGGGGAGGCGGGACCAAGCAGCTAGGTCTCGACATGCTTTACCCTCACATGGACGCGGGAAAGACAATAGAGATCGTTGATGTGGACCATGTCAAGAAGAATGACTGGGTTGCATGTGCGTACTATTCAGGGACAATCGCACCTCCTACTCCCGAGATCGAAGCTTTGAGAAAACGATTTCCATGGGGCTATTTTGAGAAAGAACTTGCAGCAGGGCTCAAAGCACTCGAGGACCATATGGAGGTGGAGTTCTCGGCTGTAGCTCCCTTTGAACTTGGAGGTGTGAACACTCCAGCACCAATAGATGCTGCTGTGAAGCATGGCATCCCTTGCGTTGATGGCGACTATTCCGGCAGGGCAGTACCAGAAATCTGTCAGAACACAGTCTGTGTCAAAGGATTCTCCATGGCACCAATGGCTCTCATTGATTGGTACGGCAACAGGAGCATTGTTGAGCATGTCATTAACTACGAAATGGGTGAACGTCTTTCCAAGGCTCTTAGCGAGGTTGCATGGGGAAGGTTGGGAAATGTTGCATTTCCATTGAAAGGCTCGGATTTCCATGATGCCATTATCCCAGGTACACTGACCAAAAGCTATGAAGTTGGCAAGATGATTAGAGAGAGTCGTGAAACGGGGGATGATCCTGCTGACAAAATCGTTGAGAATGTGGGGGGCTGGATTCTCTTCCGAGGAGAGGTCGTGGATAAGACCTGGGAGAATCGGGCGGGTTACATGTGGGGCGAAACCAAGATCAAAGGGAGCGGCATAAAGCCCGGATCTGAGCTTCGAGTCTGGTTCAAGAATGAAAATCATGTCACATGGCTTGATGACGAACCTTGGGTCATGAGTCCTGATATCGTTGAGATAATCGATGCAAAATCTGGCGAGCCAATAACAAACACAGACATCAAAGATGGTGACAAGGTCAGTGTAATCGGAATGAAATCAGAACAGGTATTCCGTAGCAATGAGGGTTTGAAGGTTCTAGGCCCACGTCATTTTGGTTTTGACCTTGACTACAAGCCCATAGAGGATTTGGTCTAGGAGTCCTGATATATTGATTCGATTCCCAGGGAATCAAGCCATCTTTTTTGCTACAGCCTGATTTTAACCACGTAGTTTTTCCTGAAGCCGCTTGGCACTTTTATGACCTCAATTCCCTTGTAGTCGTCATTGAAGAATTTGATTAGATTCTTTCCAGGATCCTCACCGCTCTTTCGCATAAGGCTTGAAATGTGTTGAATTAGAATCTGGACCCATTTCTTGAGATGATGTCTTTCATTGGACACCAACGCTTGATTCTCTTCCACATAATCGTGGATCAACCATGCTATCCTTCTATTGTACCACGCTGACGTAAGCCAGCTGATTAGCACCATCGCAACAGCAAAAATGGCAATGGGTACGCCAATAGGAGCCAACCAGTCAATCTGGAATGCATAGGTAAACAAGAGGATAGGAACAGCAATAGTGAGTGATGCCATCCCGATGAAAGACATCGCCTGTTTACGATTCAATGAAGACTCCACACCAGGCACTTTCGGGCCAATGGCTGCAAGCTTAGTAAGAACCTTTCTCATGGTTCCCCACTGCTGAACGAAGGTCCTAGGCAAGTCTCCTTCTCCGATTTTCTTATCGATGAAGCCCAGATCATAGGTTCTCTGGATTCGATAGCCATCCAACACTGTCAATAGATTCTTGCTGAATCTCAAATCCAGGTTCGCGGGAGTGAATTGGAAATCGTCAAGCGATACCTTTGATGGCCGCTTTGCCTTTCTATCATGCTTTCCTTGGTGACTCATCTTGCTAAGTCCTCTTAACGAGTGGCTCACGACCACAGCTAATTAATGTTTACGATTAATTTGCGGGCATGTACCAGCTTGTTTAAGAATGGGCTGGCAGAAAAGTCAACTAACCCGCAAACCGACTCGCCCTAATGATGAATCATGGGGATATCTGAAAAATGAGCACACATGACAGACTTCCAGACCTTGAATATGTTGGCACGGATCCTTATGACGATAGACAGGAACTCCAAATCAATTTAGAGTATGCAAGATTCATTCTTCCTCGCGAAAAGAGAAAGAAGAAGTATCTAGCTACATATGACACCGATTGGAATGAAGTAATATCCTTTGAAGTCTGCGAAGTGCATTACTGTAAGGATGATAAAACATGGCCGTTATATGAGGAACTTCCTAAAGACTTCGAACCAATTGGACCTGCTGGGATGCTGTATCTGTTCTCGATGCCATATGGACGAGCGGTTTTCCCTGTCTGGGCTACATTTCCATTGGAGGATGTGGCAACTGTAAAGGAGCTAGTTGAGCGGATTCTTGACCGTCCGAGTCTACCGGGATTGACACATCATGGTAATGCCGCAGCGGTCAGATATATTGTTGACCAGTGCGAGGTCATAGGACGGCATAAGGCGCAATGGTTCGATTGGTCAAAGAGAGGGCGTATGGCTAAACCAAATCCAAAATTCCGGGAGCGAGGACCCGAGTATGTCTTCTGCAAAGAGGGGATGGCAATAGACTTCTACGGTGCTGGTGTGCAACTTGCTCAAATGTCCACGTTCTGGCCTTGGAGACTTATTGATAGCATCTTCAATGATCACCATGAGTTCTCAATAAAATATCAGTGGCATGAGGATGCCTATCAATATCAACAGCAGGTGCTCGATAATGAAGAGCGCCAGAGAATTGTGGAAGATGCCAAGAAAGCGCTTGCCGTTTATAGATCCTCAGATGATGTTAAGGAGGTACTAACAATCAGACCTAGATCCTTCCCATCACGGTTTCACAAATCGTGGGATAAGCTGGAAGCATTTTCAAGTAAGGCAAGCAGAAATCGATTTCCGCCCATATACGATTTTGTTGAGGACGAACCTTGGGAGCCGCATAAAGATAAAGATGGCACTGGCTTCTATATGATGAGGTAATCCCTAGGCAGTTAGCTATCAATCATAACAGGACGTTTCCAAAAAGAAAAGGGGTGAAGAGAGCTTGCGGCTCTCTTCATATACAATTTGTTCTACTCTGGCGGAAGCTGTCCGAAGATAGCAGACATCTCAATGCCTTTGGCCTTGTTCTTGGCACCGTAGTACATGTAAGCCAATTGACCAATCACGTAGACGATGACAGTGAACCAGACCTCGTAGGGAACACCCGCAGTAGGTACGAATGCTATCATAGAATAGAAGAATGCTGCACCTGAAATCAAACCACCGATAGATATCAGCGGAATGCCCAGGAACTTCCACGCTCCACTTCTCTCCCATAGCGTCGGCCTGTAGTACGGTAATGATACCGCGGCCAATGCCATCTGCCATCTGATGAATACGTACGTGAATGCTACACCAATGAGTGCATCAAGAGCCGTGCCAGTTGTGACTACCAGGAAGGTAGAGAAGGCAACTGTGCCAAGTGATAGAATCAACCAGAAGTACAGTGTGATGTGAGGCACATGGTACTTCGGATGGACACTCGCGAATGCC
This sequence comes from Candidatus Thorarchaeota archaeon, assembly GCA_048883405.1. Lineage (GTDB taxonomy): Archaea > Asgardarchaeota > Thorarchaeia > Thorarchaeales > Thorarchaeaceae > SMTZ1-83. The sequence goes on along the minus strand of JBHLQS010000038.1, from coordinate 14,959 downwards.
TCAGGACAGAACCTGTCCATAGCCATGGAGTGCATTGGCCTGGTAACCCACAATGCATTACTTGGGGAGTCCAATACGCTCGCATAGATGGGACATAATATCACAAACCACGCTAACGGATTAGCTCCGAGAATGACTGCGGCGTAGTTGCCGAATCCTGGAAATACGCCTCCAGCAAAGTTGATGCCGTACAGATCGGGACCCATGCATGCCTCAACTGCGAAGCCTGAGAGCAGGAAGAAAAAGGCGATGCCAGCCCATCCACCCAGATTGCTCAGGGGGATGTTTCTGCTTGGCTGTGCCACTTCACCTGCTACTGGCATAATGAGGTAGGGCCACATTCCACCAACGGTTAAAATCAAAGCAGGGCCTACAGCTGCCCAGTCGAAGTTGACATACAAAGAGTTGTCGAATGCAGCGATTGGTGCCCAGGTACCTGCGCCCATTGTGTTCTCCCATACTGTCTGAGTCATAGGAGTCGCTAGCATGACTAGGTCAGCTACCAGCAACGCAACAATATTGATTATTCCCAGGATTATCACGAACCAGCCCAGCCATTTCACGCTGAGATAGCTAAAGATGAATCCTACAAAGATCATTATAGCTGCTGCAACAAACAGTAGAACGGGATCAGTTCCCAGAGCACCTGCTGCTGCAACAAGACCAGTGTTACCGGTTGCTGTACCAACAACTGTTAGACCGCCTGCGAAGATCTGTACCGCGAAGAAGCTTCCAGTACCTCTAAAGACAGGATTGGTAATTACGGACCGCCAACCTTCCATCACACCGAAAATAGGACTGAGACCTCTACCAGTAAAGTGGTAAGAAGCACCAGATCGTGGCATGGCAAGCATTAGACACATCAATCCAATAGCTTCAAAGAAGACGATTGCTGCACCAATGGAATACATCGGTACAAGATGCGCACCTGCATACCATGATGAAACCTGAGGTCCAAAGTAGTGGAACCATGGTCCAAGGGTCAGTGCAATTGGAAGAATTAGGGCAAAGCCCGTACCTACTTCCTTCACAAGGCCGGAGCTTTCACGCACGAATAGGAGTTTTTGTTCCTCGCCCATTGCGTTCTTCTCCAAATTTCTCTCTCACGGCGAATTGTGAATCTCTCTCCGTGATGAGCCAGAAGTAACGCATTTCCTCTATTAAAACCTTAAGGCGCGCTTCTTGGTCATTTCTTAATCATAGAATTAACAATTCATTAATCCCTAATATGTTCATATAATGAGTTGCAAAACATCTCATCGACTAATGTAGAGCTTATATGCAAATAACGGCCTGAGTCGAATATATATTGACTCACAGTTGGAACGCTACTCTTCTGTGGATAGACGCTCCCAAAACTCGTCATCCAAGATAAGAACCTCGACATTCCGGCCTCTCACACCCGTGCGGCTCTCCAATAGAACGTTAAGGCATATTTCAATGTCCATCAGGTGGACAGGAGGCACTGAAACCTTCACATCGTTGCCAGCATAGCCAAGAGCCTCGTCCTTTCCCTCAGGAGTAACGATGCCATTCGATATTAGAACTCCTTGGTTTGCCTTGAAAGCTGGTAGAGCACCACGGATCTCCAGTATTGTATCACGCTCAATCTTCTCGTCAAGATGACACTTCTTTGCATACACAACGACTGGAGACCTCCCTCCATCGTCTCGCCAAGATGTGGTCATGACGATAGTGTTGTTATAGCGCCTGACAACTTCGGATTTCTCAACTCTGGCCCTGATGTTCAAAAGGATGATTTTCGCTAGCTCCTCAAAACCATTGATGTCCAGGCTAGCAATCCTCTGACGCATTTCTCTGCGAGTGGCTAGGTTGAACTCTTCTGCACGAGAGCGAACCTCTCGTATGAGATCCTCATCAACAGCGCCTTCACAGAGGTCATTGTATTGATATAGGCCAGGTCGAATTCTAACGAAAAAGGGCGGCCTATTGTCCTCTTCAGCTTGCTTCCTTTCAATCGATAGTGAGGCGGAAACTGAGGCTGCATCACGGCCAAGAGCCTCAGCAATCTTCCTGTAATGCACAGGTTCTGTACGTGCATGTGCGGCAAGCCACTCTTTCAATGTCAGTCGGTGTCCGTTCGTTTCAGTCAATTAGACCAGCCTTCTCTTCCCCAGTGACGGCAGTTTCCTTGTGATTTGAGTTGTCGTTCAGGCCCGCTCAGGGTATATCACTCTTATGCAAGCACGAAAGCTACAGCCTCAAAACACTTGCGGCAGCTGAAATGTCCTTGTGCTTGGAAACCGTTCCGTCATACTTAACTTAAACTTTAGCTATCTTGACCTGAATGTTTAGGAAGTCTAAGCGATGACTGAGGTCTTTGTCAAACTCATGAATAGGGGGCTCAAGTCCCATGAGCATGACAAATTCAGCTTTGAAACTCAAAATGGAGCTACAGTCAGAGACCTAATTGATGACCTCCGGGAATCCTATGGGGAAAGATTCGAGCCATACCTTGAAGAGAAAGACAGTGAGAAGCTCCGAAGAGATGCGATTGTCATTGTGAACGGCAAGAATATGGTTGCACATCAAGGAGAAAAGACAAAGCTCTCTCCCGGAGACCTTATTGTATTCATGATTGCTGCGGTTGGAGGATAGTCCACAAATCAATCCTCAGGGAAATAATCAGAGTCAAGTATCGCCTTATCTACAATACCTGCCGCAACAGCTACAAGTTCTGCAACATCTAAAACTCGCGCTTCAATATCAGCCGCATAAGTACCATGAGTGAGATTCATCTCGCAGGCAGGGCAGATTGTGGTGAGGAGGTCGGCACTGGTTTCGATGAAGTCGCCGATACGTTCCTTTGCAACCTTATTGGAATTGTCCTCGTACATGATTTTGACCCCTCCACCGCCCCCGCAGCAAAATGCTTCCTCGCGATTTCGCCTCATCTCAATTAGCTCTACTCCAGGTAGCGTATTGAGGACAGTGCGCCCAGGGTCGTATAGTCCCCGGAGTCTTCCAATTTCACATGGGTCATGATAGGTCACTTTCTTATCAATTGGAACCTTGAACTTGAGTTTCTTTTCTTCCACGATCTCCTGAAGGACTTCGCTGGTATGCCTGACTCGGAATGGAACCTCTTTTCCTAGCAGCTTTGGATATTCCTCATCAAGCGCTCTAAAGCAGCTGGGGCAGGGAGTGATTATCTCTCGTATTCCTTTCTTGACAAGCATATTGACGAGATCCTCCGCATTGCCTTTTGCCTCTGAGTCCTTGCCCGTTATCCAATAGGGTGCCCCACAGCATCTCTGCTTCTCTCCAAGGAAGCTGAGTTCGTATCCCGCGGCTTGCAGGGTTTGTACAAGTATTCTAGTCTTCTCCTTGAATCGATGACTGGCCAGACAGCCAGGATAAAACAGGGTTTCGGCATCATCAATGAATGTCAGGCCCTCAGCCCACTTTGTGTGCTCAGCTGGTGGATCAGCAAAGATATTCCCACTGGCCACGACAGTTTCAGCCATCTTTGCTCCGGCGTCGGGAATCCCAATCCCCTTTTCCACGAAATCCGCTCTCATAGCCTTCGTAATATCAATTGTATTGATGTCAGCTGCCTTCTTGCATTCCTCTTGACACCGACCACACATGAAACACCCGAAAATTCGTTCAGCCATCTCCTCAGAGTAATCTAGTTTCCCCTCCAGGATGCCTCGAGCAATGGCCATGCGACCTCTCAGTGTTGACGATTCCCAATATTGGGTGAAGAGCTCGGGACAGCGCTCATCGAAATCTGCCCCATGACATAGGTTGCATCTGCCGCAAGCATAGATCATGTCCCTGTAGTCCTCAATTCTCATTCAGAACTCCTCCTCGGGGATGAATATGCCACGTTGTAGGATGTTCTTTGGATCTAATGTCCGTTTCAACAACTTCAACAATCGATAGTAACCTGTATCACGGGCGGCTACAAATTGACGTAGCCCGTCCCTCCCACCAATACCATATGGAACCACTGGTCCAGCCAGCACAATTTCATCTATCTCATCACACATCTTGACAAGCTCATCCCATTCTTCGGGCTCTTTGTAGTTGGTGACCATGAAAGCCAACCATCGGCGCGGAAGCACCTGTCCACCAAATCCAGCTTTAGTATACCCTCTCTTCTCAATTACCTCTTCTTTCCAAACCTTATACAGGAAAGAGATGTCATCGATTCTCAATGAACCTGAGCCAAAGAAGTGCCAGACACCAGTTTTGAATAGGTCAGTCAAGCCGGTCAGAATGCGCCCATAGTAGTCATCGGCAGGTGCCCGGTCCCCAATCTCTCCACCTAATTCCTCAATCTTGTCCATAATCAGTTTCTTGCGGTGTGCAATGATCTTCTCCTCATATCCAAAGATGTCCATCATCAAGAAGAATACATCAGGAGCAGTTGGATCCACCCAAAGGTAGATGCCCTGTAGAAACTCATCTCCTACATGCCTGTTTATGAAATGTCCGAATTCGATCACGTCATCAAGCGTTGGCACAGTAGCTGTTAGCCGTTCGCTGATATTCACTGCAGGCCGAATTCTCAGAGTTAGCTCGGTGCAAATTCCGAGTATTCCTTCTGCCCCAATAAACATGCCAGCCAGATCTGGCCCCAAACACTGCCTCTCGAACTTGCCAGCACTAGGCCACGCTGCACTACCAGTTTCCACAATATCCCCATTGGGCAAGACCATCTCTAGAGTTATCACATCCTGGTTGCCATGGAAACCGAACTTCGCTGTAGAATGTGGCCCGCCTCCCGCTTTCATAACGGAACCTCCAATGGTCATAGCAGGACCTCCAGCCTCACTGCAGAGGTACGTAAGGCCCCGCTCCCTTAGTTCTGCATCGAGTTTCGCCCACGTGCAATTTGGCTGGACAGTAGCCACGAGGTCTCTTTCATTGATGTCCAAAACTTGGTTCATCCTTCCCATATCGAGCAGTATACTAGGGCCAGAAACCTGGGGCAAGTAGGCATCCCAATGGGAAGTTCCTCCACCTCTAACATACAAAGGTACATCCGTATCGTTCGCAATCTTCAGGATGGCTTGAACCTCTTCTCTGGTTTCAGGCATTACTACGTGAGTGGGCAGCTTCTGTCTAGCGGGGCTTAGGTCTCTGCTGTAAGGAATAAGGTCAAAATCTCGGTCTGTAACTCTATCAGAACCAACTATCTCGGTCAGCAGCTTCGTCACTTCTCCGACATGCACCATGGAAGGACACTCCGTCTCATCGAGCGATTGGAGTGTGACTGCTGGCAGCTTAATTAAGCACTCCGGTCTTAACGTTTCTTAAAGTAGTAAAAGGCAGATAGCGGCCTTTTAATATTCGAAGAACGCAGGACAAATTCATCATGAAGCCTCGTGAAAGATTCCACAACGCGGTAAATCATGAGGAGCCAGACAGAGTCCCAATCGATTACTGGACCACATCAGCAGCCTACAGAAGTCTTAGAGATCATCTAGGAATTACTGCGAGGGAAGACCAAGAATGGGGCATAATGGAAGCATGGAAGATTTCAGAAAAGATGCTGCGAAGACTCCACGTTGATTTTCGTCGTGTCTACATGAATCCAGCATCCAGTTTCCAAATGAAGACATATCCTGATGGCACTACAGACACAGAGTATGGATTTCGAGGGAAGTACATCGGGCACTATTGGGAGGTGACTCATTTCCCGTGGGCTAATTTTGCAGAAGTGGACCAAGTCAAGGAGTATCCATGGCCCGATGCTGATGACCCATCCAGAATGGAAGGTGTTGTGGAATGGGCGAGGTATCTGCATGAAGAAACCGACTATGCAGTTGTAGGAATGGTGGGTGGTCCCTGGGGCGTTTTTGAGATCTGTGAGCATTACATGAGAGGATTTGATAAGTTTCTGATCGACTTGGGTCAGAATCCTAAACTAGCTGAGGCAATGATGGACAAAGCTATGGAATTGGCACTCGATATGAATAGAGTACTTCTTAATGGGGTTGGCAAATATCTAGATATTGTCCAGGTTGGTGATGACCTCGGCCATCAGGATGGACTTATCATGAGTCCTCGAATGTACAGGAAGCTTGTCAAGCCCAGGCACAAGAAGATTTACGGAGACATCCACAAGAGAGCCCCTCACGTCAAGATCCTCTACCATAGTTGTGGTGCTATTGAGCCAATGATCAACGATTTGATTGAGGTCGATGTTGACATCCTGAATCCGATTCAGCCCCTTGCAAAGGGAATGGACTCTTTCAGCCTTAAGGAAAAGTATGGAAATAAACTGACATTTCATGGAGGCGTTGATCTTCAGCGTGCTATGTCTGAAAGAGGCACATCTAAGGACCTAAGGAGCGAGATTGACACACGTCTCAAGGCTCTGGGACATGATGGTGGATATATTCTGGCACCAGCGCATAACATTCAGCCTGACTCAACACCGGAGAAAATACTGGAAATGTATGATTATGCCGAGAAGAGGGGAAGGTATCCTCTAGACTTCTAGGGGATAGGTCTCTCTTTGTGAAGATCATGCGGATCTTCGCCTTCATCTAGCTTCTCTGACCACCAATTGTCGGTATCCACCACTCCTTCAGCATGCTTTAGCACTTCATCAATTCTGTCCTGAGGTATCACCACTACTCCATCGCCATCTGCGACTATGAGGTCGCCTGGATTCACGACAACTCCACCGCACACAATCTGTTCGTTTACAGATTCAACATCCAGTCTTCCCCTCATGGTACCTGGATGGCGTCCTCGCGCAAAGACAGTAAATCCTACTTCATCAATCTCCACTATGTCTCTTGAGGTCCCATCAACTATCGCTCCCTGAATACCCTTAGGGATGCCAATTTTAGTAAGCACTTGACCCCATACGGAGCAATCATCTGCACCGCCAGAGGCAATCACAAGTAAATCACCATTCTGAGCATCTGTTGACAGGCTCATCAATCTCTCCAATTGTTTTTCATCATACGGCTGTTGAGGAGGCGAACGTACCATTCTTCCAGTTCTAGCAAATCCAGCCATTCGTGTATTCTTTGTCAGCGGGACAATGCCACTATCCATGCATACCTGTCCTAGTCCTACCTCATCAGCTGCATCTGAAAAGGCAGCAACATAGAGTTTCATACATCGGTCAATTATTGCCTGTCGCTTGCCCGTCATACCATCACTTCTCATATCTGTATATGCAGTAATCATCTCCTCTCATCATGCACATGGGGAGTGTCATCACTAAATCTGGATCCACAGCGTGGCCGATGCCCTCATCGATCTTTGTGACCCAGTGGCAAATATCCTCGTTCGCGCCTCTTGCTCTGAAGGTGTCAATCCAAGGACAGGAAGTCACTTTCAATTCGATTTTGCTATCGGTGAGATCATCAATCTCTAATTCAAATCCAAAGTAAGGATGCCCCGCCTCAAAGAATTCGTAAATAGACTTCAAATCACCTTTTCTGAGACTCCCTTGAGATACTCCTTCCATCCCAAGTTCTCGACCGTGCGCAATGTTGGCAGCCGCTATTGCCTCTAAGCCAGCATCTCCACAGCACTCACGTGCAGTTTCAACATATACTGTATGGGCGTTGGCGACAACGCCCATTGTGGTCTTTCTGACATCATCAGCAGTGGGTTTGGTCACTATCATCCATCCCATTCTACGTTAGTGTCGGTGTTTTCTAATGGTGTCTTAAATCTCCTATGCATAGAGGACGTTAACCTCAGGTTGCTAGAAGGTCCAATTGGCACAGTATATAAAGCAGGTAGGCTCCGCCACCAGCAGGGACTAGCGATGCTCGCGAAGAGAAATGAAGTCATTATGGCAAGCGAGATTCGAAAGATGTTCAGGATGGCAATTGGCAGAGAGAATGCACTTGATATGACCGTTGGCATGCCTGATTTCGATACTCCGCAGTACATCAAGGATGCCGCTGTCCAAGCAATTGCAGACGGGTTTACCAAATACACGCACAATGCTGGCATGCCTGAAGTCCGCGAGGCATTCGCAGAGAAGCTCAAGCGAGATAATGGAATTGACGCAGATCCTACAACAGAGATCATATGCACTGCAGGAGGCATGGGCTCCTTGCTGCTCTCCAATCTTGTCATCGTCGATTCAGGAGATGAGGTGATTTATCCAGACCCTGGATTTGTAAGCCATGCTGCACATGTCGCAATGTGTGGAGCGATAGGAGTTCCAATTCAGCTCAAGAGAGACCTGGGATTCTCCTTCAAGGCTGACGACCTCCTAGAATTGATAACTGACAAGACCAAGCTGATTGTACTCAATTTCCCAAACAATCCCACTGGGGGAACCATTCCAAGAGATGAACTCAAGAGAGTTGCTGAAATTGCAATAGAGCATGATTTGTATGTCCTTGCAGACGGAGCTTACGAGAAGTTTAGATGGAACGATGAAGAGCCGCTCTTCATTGGCTCATTGCCTGGGATGAAGGAAAGAACAGTCTCACTCTTCTCATTCTCAAAGACCTATGCAATGACAGGATGGAGAATTGGTTTTGCTACAGGTCCTGCAGAAATAATAGGAAATATGGTCAAACTTCAGGAACATGTATTATCAATGCCCACCTCAATCTCACAGAAAGCAGCACAAGCAGCTGTCAGCGGACCACAGGACTCAGTGAAGGTCATGACCGACACTTTCAGGAAGCGACGAGATATCATTACAAAAGGACTGAGTGCAATCGAAGGAGTTGAATTAGATCCCCCTGGCGGTGCATTCTATGTCTTCCCTGATGTCAGCGCATTTGGGATGAAGTCTTTGGATTTGGCAGTGAAGCTTGTAGAAGACACTGGCGTTGTCACAGTTCATGGTTCAGCCTTTGGTCATTATGGTGAAGGGTTCCTTCGTATCTGCTATGCCATGTCAACTGAAACAATTGAGGATGCTATCCAAAGACTGGATACGTATTTACCGAAGCTCCTTAGTTAACTCGATATTGGGCGATAGGGGAAGAGTAAATAGCTATTTTGGTAGTATATTTGACGATGAACTCTCGGACCAGTCGCTTGCGCGACCGCATGCTAGATGCTCAGCCAATCATAACTTCAGAGAGAGCGCGGCTGTTCACTGAGTATCTTAAAACTCATGAATTTGAGCCGTCTCAGATTAGAATGGCAAAGGCATTTGCATATGTCTTAGACAACATGACGATTCACATTGAGCCAGAAGAGGTCATTGTGGCAAACATGGGGCCTACTCCTCGCTCATGTCAGATTTTTCCAGAATATAGTTGGACTTGGATTTTTGACGAGCTTGACCGGTTCAACAAGCGTCGAACGGAACGCTTTGAAATAGATGAATCTGACAAGCGGACGCTTAGAGAGGCCTTTGAATATTGGAAAGGAAAAAGCACGGCTGAAATCGCTCAGGAAGAAATGCCTGAGGAGTCACGGCGTGCGTCTAAAGTTGGATTGTTTACAATTGGAGCGCCAGGCACTGGAATTGGACACTTCATCCCAGACTACAAGCTTATTCTATCCAAGGGACTCGAATGGATTGCCAGCAAAGCAGCTAGCCTCAAGATCAAGACCAAGGACAAGAAGAAACAGGAATTCTATCAGGCGGTCGAAATCTCAGTTGCTGGAGTCATTCGGTTTGCCAATCGGTATGCAGACCTTGCAGAACAAGTGGCTGCAGATACAAGTGAACCGGAACGCGGGAAAGAACTCGAGCAGATAGCAGCGATATGTAGAAGAGTGCCTGCCAAGCCAGCTGCTTCATTTCATGAAGCACTACAGTCATTCTGGTTCATTCAGTTACTAGTGCAGCTGGAGTCGAATGGCCATTCCATTTCAACTGGTCGATTCGACCAATACATGTATCCCTTCTATAGCAAAGACATTGCGTCAGGTCGAATAGACAGGGAGAAAGCCATCGAATTGCTAGAAATGCTGTGGATTAAATTTGCGTCCGTAATCAAGCTCCGAGACGAATACTACAGCATAGCGTTCGCAGGATTTCCAATGTTTCAGAATCTCACTATTGGCGGGCAGGATTCCAAAGGTAATGATTCATGTAATGACTTAACGGAACTCATTCTTGAAGCCACTGGAAACACGAGGGTGACTCAGCCCACGATTTCCTTTAGGTGGCACAGGGGCACACCTGAGGAATTCAAACTCAAAGTTGTCGATGTCATCTCCAAAGGTCTAGGTATGCCAGGTCTCTTCAACGATGAGATTATAATTCCATTGATGAAAGATAAGGGAACGGATCCCTCCGAAATCCATGATTATTCCATTCTTGGATGTGTAGAGCCCATCATAGGTGGAAAGTCAGATCCCCGGCAAAATATCGGCTATGTCAATCTACCGAAGATACTTGAGATAACCCTCAACAACGGAAGAGACCCAGGGACTGGAGAGATTGTAGGTCTCTCGACAGGTGACGCCAGGAACTTCAAATCATTTGATGAGCTCTGGAAGGCTTATGAGAAACAGATTGACTACTCCATAGAACTTCTTACGAGAGCGGATAGAGTAGCTGCAGGCATCCTCTCAAGTGAGAAGCCCACGCCTTTTATCTCATCACTCCTTCGGGGTTGTTTGGAAAATGGAAAGACGATGCAGGAAGGAGGGGCGAAGTATAATTCAGCTGGGATAATGGGAACGGGCGTCGCCATTGTGGCTGACTCGCTTTCGATGTTGAGGAAATATGTCTTCGAATCGGCTGAAATCTCGATGGACGAGATGCTTCATGCACTCGAGAGCGATTATAATGGAAGGGAAAAATTCAGAATTCGTCTTGAGAACGATTCGGACAAATACGGGAACGATGTTGAAGAGGTAGATTTCCTAGCTCGTGACACTGGGAGAGCCTTCTGCAATTCAATTCAGAAAAGGATGACAACACGAAACGGACCCTATCATGGGGCGCTTTTCTCAGTGTCTATGTATATTCCTCAGGGCGAGGTTCTTGGAGCCACTCCTGATGGCAGAAAGGCAGGAAAGATGATTTCCGATGGTGTATCACCAACTCAGAATCGCGATGTTCATGGGCCAACTGCTGCGATGAACTCTGTGGCACGACTGGACCACAGGCTTTGCTACAACGGGACACTCTACAATATGAAGTTCACTCCAGACTACTTTGGGTCCACCTCTAGCAGAAAGAAGTTCATCAGTCTAATTGACGGCTACTTCGCGCTTGGGGGGTTGCACGTGCAGTTCAATGTCGTGGACAAGGAAACATTGGAGGATGCGAAAGTGAATCCCCTCCAACATAGAGATCTCATTGTGCGTGTCGCGGGGTATAGTGCATACTTCATTGAGCTTGATCCGTTTGTCCAAGACGAAGTAATCGCTCGTACAGAGTTTAATCCGAGCACCTAGGCACTTGCTTATCTTCGGCAGATTTAACTCTTAGACTATTCTTTCTCATCTTGTTTAATCAACCAAAGAGAGTGATTCAATGGGATATGACATAGTCACTTTTGGAGAGGTCATGCTCCGACTCTCACCTCCCAACTTCATGAGGCTTGAACAGACGCACAGTTTCAACGCGCATGCAGGAGGCGCCGAGATGAATGTAGCGGTGGCATGTGCGCGTCTTGAACTCAGTTCAGCCTATGTAACGAAGCTTGGTGACAACTCCATTGGTCATTTCATCCGGAACAAAGCCAGAGAACATGGTGTTGATACATCCTATATTCTTTGGGACCCTGATAGTCGCTGTGGCGTCTACTTCGTTGAGTTTGGAGCGGCACCAAGGACCAATCGAGTCATCTATGATAGGAAAGAGTCTGCCATAAGTAGAATCACACCCGGAGAAGTTCCATGGAACGAAATACTTGATGGCACAAGGGTGTTCCACACCAGCGGCATTACTCCTGCATTGAGTGCTTCATGCGCAGACGCCACAATGGAAGTCTTGAATATAGCTAAAGAGAAGGGCTGCAAGGTTTCCTACGATGTGAACTATCGAGGTAAGCTTTGGACACCTGAAGAGGCAAGAGAGTTTACTGAGCCAGCCTCAGAATACATTGACATATTGATTACCACAGAAGAGGACACAAAGGTGGTCTATGGTATTGAGGGCAAAGATTATGAAGATGTGGCAAAGAAGCTGACCGAGAAGTTTGGATTCGAAGTAGTTGTTATCACGCTTCGAGAAACTCCCACTGTTCTTACCAACAAATGGTCGGTGTTTGCATATTCCAATGGCAAAGTCTACGAAAGCCCCATATATAATATTGAAGTGATAGATCGACTTGGTGGGGGAGACTCATGCAGCGCAGGTTTCATTTACGGCTATCTCATTCTAAAGGACCTTCAGAAAGCTGTGGACTTTGGCTCTGCATTCTCAGCGTTGAAGCACTCCGTGCCTGGAGACTTGGCATTCGTGTACAAGGAAGAGGTTGAGAAGCTAATCAAGGGACGCGAACGCGGACTCAGGATAGAAAGGTAGGTTTGGAGTCATGTGGGACAAAAAGAAAGCCCTAGACAGGATAGAGAAGACGGGAATCATTCCGATAATCCGTGTCGATTCTTCTGAAACAGCAATGAGGGTCGCAGATGCATTTCTCGAAGGCGGAGTAAGGATTATTGAAGTCACCTTTAGTGTTCCGGGGGCTACCGATGTGGTCCGACAGCTCGCAGATGAACTAGGTGACAAGGTCCTGATTGGTACTGGCACGGTTCTTAACGCGAAGATGGTAGAGGATGCATTGGCTGCAGGTAGCGAGTTCATAGTTAGTCCAGGATACTCAAAGGAGCTTATCGAAGCTACAAAGAAGCATTCTAAGCTATGCATTCCTGGCGCGATGACACCAACGGAGATACTGGATGCGTATAATCTCGGTTCCGACGCAGTCAAAGTCTTTCCATGTGGAAATCTCGGAGGAGCCAAATACATCAAGGCTGTGAGAGCGCCGCTCCCACACATTCCTCTTGTGCCTACCGGAGGTGTCAATCTAGAAACAGCCGGACCCCTTTTGGAGGCAGGAGCCTTTGCCTTAGGCGTAGGCAGCGCTATCACGGATAGGAGTGCAATCGAGGAAGGTCGATTTGAGGTCATCACCGAGAATGTCAAGAAGTTTCTTGATATTGTTAATGATGTCAGAAAATAAGCAGCATCTATAAAAGCGGCAAAAGAATCCGCGAGCGACTTGATGATGATTCGGTGCTTTTTATGATTCGCTCAGGCACGCGGAGGTGATAAAATGGATCCTAAAGTTATCATTGAATTGGAGAAGATTGTAGGAAAGGAGTATGTATCAACTAGAAAAGATGTGCTCATTGCATATTCTGTTTCAGCATCAACTAGTTATGACCCTGTGATGCCAGAAGCTGTGGTCCGGCCTGGAAATACCGATGAAGTCGCGCAAATCATGAGGATTGCAAACAAGAATCAAATCCCAGTTATACCGAGATCAGGCGGTTCTAGCCTTCAAGGAGAAGTTATTCCCAAAGATGGCGGACTTGTCATAGAAATGATGCGATTGAACAATATTATTCTGTACAAAGAACTTCGTTCTGTAACCGTTGGAGCTGGTGTCACATACGGCATGCTTGACAGTTTTCTCAAGCCAGATGACCTGTGGGTTCCATTCTACCCTGGCTCATCACTTTCAGCGACAGTCGCAGGAAATGTTGCTGTTAACGGAGCGGGATTTGGATCATCGAAATTCGGATGCATTGCAGAATTTGTCCTAGGACTGGAAGTGGTGCTATCGGATGGCCGCATCATTCAGACTGGATCTGAGGCTAATCCAAATGCACCAGGACCCTTCCTGCGATATTCGTTTGGTCCGGACCTTACTGGGCTCTTTATTGGTTCCTTAGGCAGTTTTGGCATCATCACGAAAGTATCACTCAAGACCCACAAGCGGATGCATCAGTTCGACTACAATACTTTTGGCTTTGAAGACGCAGGCCAAGCTGAGAATTTCCTAATTGAGCTAAAGCAAAATGATGTTAGCTCTCTCTGGGCAGTCATCTATGAAGGTCACATTCTCGATTTATTCCTCGAAATGATAGGAGAGGAATTTGGAATTCCCAAATATGATTGGCCAAAATACACAGTTTCTCTTGTTCTTGGATCATTACGAAAGGAGCAACTCCAAAGTGATATTGAGATCACTAGGAAACTATGCGAAAGCACTGGTGGCTATGAAATCGGCATCAAGGAATTGCCAGAAGGCGAGTGGAAGAATAGAATGAGGATTCTGGCTCGAGCTTCCTATGTCCATAGGTGGCATTGGCGAATATTGTATCACCACCAAACCCCATCAAATTGGCACAGGACCCTCGAAGAATTCTGGTCCGTAATGGAGGAATATAACATTCTAGGTCACACTGCAGGTTTCCAATCGGGACATGCTAGCTACAATTTCTATCCACAGCTATTCTATGATCCACAAGATAGGGATGAAGCGCAGAGGGCGCGTGAAGCACACGGAGAGCTAGCTCGCCGCCTATTCAAAACTGGTGCAGTTCCTTTCAAGCTAGCACCTTATTGGAATGATGGCGTTGAGGAGATGGACAGATATCTTGGACTTGTGAAGTCTCTGAAAGCATCGCTCGACCCCAAGGGGATAATGAATCCAGGTGTTTTAGGAGGCATTTGAGAGTTGGCCGGAACAGACATAGATGACCTCCTTGAGAACTTGGCTCAGTGCAGAAGGTGTGGCATCTGTCGAGATGCCGTCCTGGAATCTATGGGCTTCCAGGGCGTATGTCCAGTCTGGAGGAACTCAAGTGGTTTCGAAACCAGCTTCATGAGAGGGAGAATCCAGGTTGCACAGGCACTCCTAGATGGAAGGCTGGAAAAGACTGCAGAAAATGTCGAGTCGATTTTCACATGCATGCTATGTGGAAATTGCACAGAGATTTGCGAAGCTGAATTCGATCCCAAGCAGACTCTCGAACAGGTCCGTCAAGTCCTGAGTGATGCACCAAATGAATCAAGGGATGCCATTGCAGAACGGATTCTGAAACATCTGAATCCCTACGAGGATGA